>JBDTHH010000617.1:0-5122 GCA_039937055.1 Ktedonobacteraceae bacterium
CAAGCCATCGCCCCTACGCGGATCACTGTACCCCGCTTTTCAGCTAGATTTCAGCAAGAAGAGGTAGAATGGAGGGGGCCGTGAACAAAGGAACCAAACTGACGTAGTAATCTTGTATATAAACGCAACACAAATGCTGCCAATGGCGTAGTAGTTAGTAGGCTATTATGTGTAACGAATGCTCAAGATGCCCTTTTTTCTATCCCTATTTCCCTTGTTGTGTGGTAAACTATCTAAAGTTTCAGCGGGTGTCGAGGTGTAGCACTTCACATTCCAGAGTTCCAGGGAGAAAAGCATGCAGTCAGTACAGGATCTAGCTGCCGCTGTACAACGCGTTATTGCCAACGTTGAAAATGTGATCGTGGGCAAGGCCGAGCCGGTGGCCTTCAGCCTGATCGCCGTGATTTGCCGGGGGCATGTGCTGATCGAAGATGTGCCAGGCGTGGGTAAAACCGTGCTCACAAAGTCGATCGCGCGCTCCATTGGTTGTACATTCAAGCGTATCCAGTTCACCCCCGACCTTCTACCCAGCGACGTGACTGGTACCTCGATCTATAATCAGAAAACAGGAAATTTCGAGTTCCGGCCTGGCCCCATTATGGCTCAGATTGTGCTGGCCGATGAAATCAACCGCGCGACGCCTAAGACGCAGTCGGCGTTGCTTGAGGCCATGGAAGAAGCCCAGCTCACCATTGATGGCGTGAGCTATCGTCTGCCAGAGCCGTTCATGGTGATGGCCACCCAGAACCCGATCGAGTACGAGGGAACATTCCCTCTTCCAGAGGCCCAGCTTGACCGTTTCATGATGAATATTAGCCTGGGGTACCCGAAAGCCGCAGATGAAATGAATATCTTGAATAGTCACCAGCATCATCATCCCCTGGAAGATCTCACCCAGATTATGACGGCCGAGGAACTGATCCATATTCAGCAGCAGGTGCGCAATATCCATGTCGATCCATCCATTCGTGAGTATATTGTGGCCATCGCCAATGCCACACGCAATCACAATAATATTTACCTGGGGACCAGCCCTCGTGGGTCTCTAGCGCTCTTCCGGGCGGCCCAGGCGCTGGCGGGGATGCATGGGCGTGGCTATGTGATCCCTGATGATGTCAAGTTGCTGGCAAAGCCCACCCTGGCCCATCGCATCATTGTGACGCCGGCCGCGCGCGTGCGCTCCATCACTTCGACGGCGATCCTTGACGAGATTTTGCAGAGTGTACCCGTGCCTGGCGCATGGGTTGGTGGTGGAAAGGGGCGCTGACCTATGCGACCCTGGCAAGCTGTTCTGATCATTGTCGCGCTGGGTTTTTTCGCCCTGAGCAGTGGCTGGAAGGCCCTGTACGTGATGACCTATGTGCTGCTCACGTTGTTCGTCCTCTCCCTGTTCTGGGCGCGCTATAGCCTGCGCAATCTGGTCTTTCATCGTACGACTACCGGCGGGCGCGTCCAGGTTGGCGAGACGTTTGATGAGCGCCTGATGCTGGATAATCTCGGCATCATGCCGAAACTCTGGGTGCAGATCGCCGATGGCTCAACGCTGCCGGGACATCGCGCCGGGTATGTGGCAAGTATGGGTGGGCGCAAGCGCGCACTGTGGCGGGCGCGCACCGTGTGCCGGCGCCGGGGACGTTTTCAACTCGGTCCTGTCACGGCCACCAGCGGTGATCCCTTTGGCCTGTTTCGCAGTCGCGTCTTCCTCTCGCCGCCGCATGAGATCCTGGTGCTGCCCCGCGTGATCCCCCTGTCCAATTTCGCGCTGTTTACCGGCGGCCTGCCCGGCAGGGGCCGCAGTTCCCGCCGCGCCCTCCAGATGACTACCAATGCCACGACGATTCGAGACTATATGAGTGGGGATACGTTGAACCGTATTCATTGGCGTTCAACGGCGCATTATAGTAAACTTATGGTGAAGGAGTTCGACCTGGACCCCGCGATGGATGCCTGGATCTTTCTCGATCTGCACGACTCGGTGCAGGGCGGCGAGGGCGAGCATTCAACGGAGGAATATAGCGTCACGATCGCCGCCTCTATCGCTCTCTACCTGTTGCGCCAGGACCTCTCGCTGGGCATGATTGTGAATGGGGAGCAGCGCGAGATCCTCTCGCTCGATCGCGGCGACCGCCAGATAGAACGCGTTTTGGAATTGCTGGCTGTGGTACAAGCCGGTGCGGGGCCTGATCTCAAGGAGGCTCTGGCCGTAGATGCCCTCCATTTTGGGCGGAACACTGTAGCTATCGTTATTACACCTTCGACTTCGCGGGACTGGCACGATGGGTTGCGCCATTTGCAGCGCAGGGGAGTGCAGGTGGCTGTGGTGGGGCTGGACGCGGCCTCCTTTGAGAATAAACCTGCCGACGAAGATACCCTGGCGTTGTTGGAGGGTGCGGGTATACCTGTGCTGCGTGTTAGCCATGGAGAGCCGCTGTCGGAGGTTCTGGAACGTGGCCCACAGACACGCTACACGCACACGCAACGGAGGTCTTCATGAGCGAAGCGAGCGTTGAACGGCTATCCAAACTCATCTCCGATCGACCAGATGAGCAACTGAGGCGTGGGAACCAGCAGTATCGCCGGCCCACTCCCCTCAAGTTCCACCTGGGCCTGGCGGAGGGCTGGTTTTCGCTGTTCTTGCTGATGACCGTGGTCTACAGTACCATCTGGTCTGTGCAGGTCGTCGCCTGGGTGCCCAATCTGGGTATTCTGACCTTGACGACGGTGGTCGGGTTGATCTGTGGTGTCTTTGCCGCCAAGCAGCGGCGTTTCCCGCGCTTACCTGTGCATATAGTCGCGATAGCCTTTGGCCTGTTACTCGCCTTCTGGCAGACCGCGGGGGCCGATTATGCTGGGAACAACGCTCAACTGGTTGCGGCTATTCGCCTGTGGACGGCGACCGCGCTCAGCGGGGGAAGCAGTGGGGATGATTCGATCTTCCTGCTCTTCATCACGGCTCTGGGTTTCTTGCTAGCTTATACCAGCGCCTGGCTGGTCTACCGCACACGCAGCCCCTGGTTGATGATCGTAGCCAATGCCATCGTGCTGCTTATCAACCTCAGTAACGTCGCCGCCGGCTACCTCATCTTCCTGATGGTCTTTTTGCTGGCCTCGATGTTGTTGTTGCTGCGCTTCAACCTGTATGAGTCGACGCAGCGCTGGCGCCGCCTGGGGTTACGCTACGCCAATGACCTGGGCTGGGATTTCATGCAGGCTGGCCTGCTGATCTCGATTGGTATCCTCATCCTCTCCTGGATTCTGCCGTTCGGGTATACCAATGATTATACCTCCCAGATCTGGAATGCCAACGCCAACCCCTGGACGCAGGTCGAGAATGCCTGGAACAGATTGATCGCCGTCGATGGTGGCACGAATCCCTCCAATCGCGGGAACTTTACGGATACGCTGGTCCTGGGTGGCAATCCCAATCTCAATAACGATATCGTGTTTACAGTCAGTAGCGCCGAAGGTGGACTGTATCTGGGAGCGCGCAGCTATGATACCTATAGTGGACATGGGTGGACGAGCAGCCCAACGAGTAGCAACGCGCAGAATAAAAATGATTCCTATGGCAACGAGGGGGCCCTGTATCATCCAGTAAAGCAGTTCATCACGGTAGTGAATCCGCCTGGCGAACAGTACCCCTATATATTCGGAGCATCGCAGATTGCTTCGGTGGATGAAACAGCGCTGGTGCTGGTCAGCAAAAATGATGGGTCACTGATCTCGTGGCTGCGTGGGAATGGGCAGAAGTTGGCCGCGGGTGAGCACTATGTGGTGACTTCATATGTCTCCTCGGCGGATGTCAATACGCTGGAAAAGGTCCCCATGCCGGACCAGGCGCCGCTGTATGTATCAAGTGGCCAGCAAGACCCGCCGGTCATCGCGTACAATCCAGCCATCCTGACGACCTACAGGCAGGTGCCGTCTCATCTTGATCCAGCGATCCTCACTGTGGCGCAACGGGTGACGAGGAATGCTACCACGATGTATGACAAGACCATCGCGCTGGAAACGTATCTGCACTCATTTAAATACTCCGCTGACGTACATCTCCCGGCCGGTGAGGAGGCCACCTCCTGGCTGCTCTTCCGCAGCGGAGGGCGCGCGTATTGTACCTACTTCGCCACCGCAATGGCGGTGATGGCGCGCGAGCTGGGCTTGCCTGCGCGGGTGGTGAGTGGTTATACTCATGGGACGTTTGATGAGAGGACGCATGAGTGGGTTGTCCGGGGCGTCGATGCGCATAGCTGGACCCAGGTCTACTTCGCCGGCTATGGCTGGGTCAACTTTGAGCCATCTCCCAGCTTTGATACCTTTAACCGCCCGCTGCCCGGCCAGTTCAATTCCACCGATCTGGGATCGGGAAACGGCAGCAGGCCGAAGCAGACTGGGTCGGCCAATGGGCATGGTGCCGGGACGGTTCCTAAGGACGAACCGGGTGGGCATGGGTCAATAGACGCGAGCCAGACGCAGAATCAATTGGGCCAGTCAGTTGGCTTCACCCTGGGGAGTATCGTCCTGCTTCTCCTGTTCAGTGCGATGCTTGTGAGCATCTGGTGGCGCCGCCTCTTCCGGCGCTACCGGGTATCAGAACAGCTCTATGGCCGGCTCTGCCTGCTGGCGAACTGGGCGGGCATCCCCATGCGCCTTTCAGATACACCAGGCGAACACATTCACGCCCTGGCCCTGGCGGCACCAGAACAGGCAGTGCCGTTAGAACGCTTTGGCGATATCTATGTGCGCGAGCTATGGGCCGACCCTGCGACCATGGATCACCCAACACGCTCTGGAGAGATACACGAGCTGCCCGGACTATGGAAACAGCTTCAACCGCGATTGTTCGCCTACCTGCTGCGCCATCCCCGCTTCTTGCGCTGGCTGCCAGATCGCGTCGGGGGCTTCCTCTCCACGCGCGTCTCGCGACTGCGCAGCAGCCAGGAAGAAGATGTGGCGTCCTTTGTTGGCCAGGAGGCGTTTGACAATCGCGTGCCCTTGGACGAACAGATTGAGCGCCTGTAGGAAAGAACCCGCCCAGATTTATGCATAGATGGCAAGAGGTAAGGGTGCAAGAGGTAGGGGCGCCGTTTACAAGCCCGCGTAGGCCTGCCACGCGGGCTTGTAA
>JBDTHH010000618.1:0-12313 GCA_039937055.1 Ktedonobacteraceae bacterium
TTACAAGCCCGCCTGTTCTTCGGCGAACAGGCGGGCTTGTAAACCGCGCCCCTACGGATTCCCAACATTGCCATTTCGGCGCGCCTCATCATACAATACAGGGAAGACCACTGAAGCGAGCGTACCCTCGTCAGGAGGCCATATTTTGCACACTCTGTGACGAACGCTATTTCGTCTTTCGTATCTACGTAGGAGGATATTTCAATGCGAAGCAAGATAACTGTCATTGGGGCCGGCTTCGTCGGCAGCACGCTGGCGCAGCGCCTGGCTGAGCGCGATTATGCCGATGTAGTGATGTACGATATTGTACCCAACATGCCGCAGGGCAAGGCCCTGGATATGCTACAGGCGGGGCCTGTGCTGGGCTACGACTCGCTGGTGACCGGCACCAATGACTATGCCGACACCGCCAACTCGGATATCGTGGTGGTGACCTCTGGCTTCCCGCGCAAGCCCGGCATGACGCGCGACGACCTGGTGAAGAAAAACCAGGAGATCATCACGCAGGTGATCCAGAACGTCGCGCGCACCTCGCCGGAGAGCATCATCATCATGGTCACCAATCCCCTCGATGCCATGGTCCAGCTCGCGTACTATGTCAGCAAGTTCCCAGCCAATCGCGTTGTGGGCATGGCCGGCGTGCTGGATACGGCGCGCTTCCGCACATTTATCGCCCAGGAACTGGGGGCATCGGTGCGCGATGTACAGGCCTACGTGCTCGGCGGTCATGGCGATACGATGGTCCCGCTGGCCCGCATGTCTACCGTCGCAGGCGTGCCGATATCGCAGCTCATCCCGGCCGAGCGCATCGAGCAGATCGTGCAGCGCACCCGCGATGGGGGGGCCGAGATCGTCAACCTGCTGGGGACGGGCAGCGCCTATTTCGCGCCCTCAGCCGCCGTGCTGCAAATGGTGGACTCGATCCTGCTCGACAAAAAGATGATTATGCCGTGCGCCGCCTACTTGCAAGGCGAGTATGGCTTCAAGGACATCTTCGTCGGCGTCCCGGTCAAGCTGGGCGCAAAGGGCGTGGAGCAGGTCATCGAGCTTGAACTCTCTGAAAACGAGCGCGCCATGCTGCAGAAATCCGCTAACGCCGTTAAAGAACTGATTCAGGTGATGGGGATTTAATGACCGCATCTGTAGGGGCGCCGTTTACAAGCCCGCGCCCCAGGCGGCATCACGATGTTGCCTGGGGCGCGGGCTTGTAAACGGCGCCCCTACCTCTCCTGCGCCCCTACCTCTCTTGCTCCTCTTCCTCATCCATGTCATCCTCATCAGGTGCCGCGCGTTCCTCGCGACCGGCGCCGGCGATCACGATGATGTATTCTCCGCGTATCTTCTCCTGCGTAATCGCTGCCAGCAGGGTGGAGATTGGCCCGCGCTGGACGCGTTCGAACATCTTTGTGAGATCGTTGGCGAGCGCGGCCTCGCGGTCCCCGTAGACCTCAAGGGCGTCCTTGAGAAAGGACTCCAGGCGGTAGGGGCTTTCGTAGAAGATGAGGGTGTGGGGCGCGTCGCGGTCAAGCTCCAGAAAGTGACGCCGCTTGCCGGGCTTGCGCGGCGCGAAGCCGCGAAAGGTGAAACTGTGGACAGGCAGGCCGGAGAGCACCAGGGCCATCACAAAAGCGCTCGGCCCCGGTATCATCGTGACGTTGACAGTGGCATTGAGCGCGCGGCGCACCAGCGTGAAACCCGGATCGGAGATGCCCGGCGTGCCAGCGTTGGTGACAAGCGCCACTGACTTTCCCTGCCTCAGCAACTCCTCGATCTGCTGGCCCGCGCGCTCCTCGTTATGCTCGTGAAACGCTATCTGGGGCTTGCGGATATCGAAATGCTTGAGCAGCAGGCCAGTCTTGCGCGTGTCCTCGCTCGCCACAATATCCACAGTACGCAGCGTCTCAAGCGCGCGCAGGGTGATATCGTTTAAGTTTCCGATAGGAGTAGCTACCAGGTACAACATTCAGGCTTTCCTTGCCGGCGCCTGGCGCAGCCCTGGCAGCACAGCGAGCACTTCAAGGCGCTTGACTTTGAGCGTATGAGTGCGGGGAAAATCCTCCTCAGGCCAGACGGTGAAGCCGCGTATCTGCTGGTGCGCGGCCAGTTGCTTGTTCGTCTGCTGCACAATAGCTTTGGCTTTGGCAGGGTCGTCCAGCAACAGCACACAGTGAACCTCCGCGCCCTCGTCCTCTTTCTGCAGACCCAGAACCACGGCATCCTTGACATCGGGCCGGCTCGTCAGGATGTTCTCGATATCTTCAGGGTACACGTTCAGGCCGTTGGCCAGCACGATGAGGTTCTTCTTGCGTCCCTTCAAATACAGACAATTTTTCTTGTCAATAGAGCCAAGGTCGCCGGTTTGATACCAGCCGTCCTTGAAGGCGGCGCCGCTGGCCTCCTGGTTCTTCCAATATCCCTGGGCGACGTTTGGTCCGTGAACCAGGATCTCGCCGTCCTGGGCAATGCGTACATCTACGCCTGGCAGCGGCTTGCCGACCGACGCGAGCACATGCTCATGGTAAGGGGTAACGCCGATCACCGGGGAGCATTCGGTAGCGCCGTATCCCTGCATCACGCGGAAGCCCATGTTTTCCCAGCGCGTTGCCAGGGTAAGAGGCAGATAGGCGCCACCGCTGACAAAGAAGCGGAAGCGGCCTCCAAAGCGTTTATGCACCGGCGCAAAAAGAACGCGCCGCAGCCTGAAGGGCAGGCACGCCGCCACCCGGTGCAGCAGCTCCCACTGTTTTTCCTTCTTCTGCCGGCGTACCTCGCGCTCGATACCGCTCAAGAAGAGTTGGAGGGCCTGGGGGACCAGGATCATACAGGTGATGCGCTGCGAAGCGAGCAGTTTGAGCAGGGTATCGGGGGCCAGCGAGCGCGCATAAACGACGCTGGCGCCACAGGACAAAAGGGCTAGCTCAACAGTCAATTCTAGCATATGGCTCAAGGGGAGAATGGAGAGCGAGCGGTCCTCCGAGCGCATATTCACCACGCTGGGCGCCGCCATGGCATTGCTGGTAATGTTCCCATGGCTCAGCATGACACCCTTGGGTTGACCCGTCGTACCGGAGGTGAAGACTAGCTCGGCCAGATCACTGTCCTCGACGCGCGGGAGCCGGCTGGTGTCCAGCATTCCCGCCGGCAGGGCCTCGATATCGATAAATGGGAGCGGCATCGCTTGAAGTCCCGCGTGCTGCTTGCCCGTCGTAATCAGTAACCTGGCCTCTGTGTTCTCCACGATACGATTCAGAAAATCTTCCTTGCTACTGACATCCAGCGGGACGACAATGGCCCCGACCAGTAAGGTCCCAAGATAGGCCACCATCCAATCGCTGCAACTGGCGGCCCAGAGCAGCACACGGTCGGCCTTCTCGATGCCCTGTTCCTGTAGATAGCCTGCGAAATGCTGGACCCGCTCCTGAAGCTCACGGAACGTCAAGGTCGCGATCACGCCGCCTTCAATCGGCTCACTTAAGGCAGGATGGTCTCTAAAGCGCTCAACAGCCGTAGCAAATAACTCATTGATGGTCAATATGCACCCCTTTCTAGTTTATAGCATGCACATACACTATGTAGGCCCCGCTATAAATTCTCCCCTGAGGACTGTGCGGACGAGCGACGCGCCATATGCATTAGCAAAGGCGGATACTGCTGATTATAATAGAGATGGGCGTTTTTCGCTAGTAGTGACCAGTATTTATATATTGTTGTACAATGATAAGTGGGATACTCTGTTTCAAGTCGGTGATTTGTATAGAATACTCGGCCTATTTTGCATTCAAATCGTCTACTCGCTATAGCATTTCTGATACTCGTTGTGTGTTGTAGACATACTTACTTCTACACTCTGGTTAGGTACATAGAAATATGTACAATGTGAGAGGCAATCTTTGTTAACACTCGACCAATACTGCACTTAGCTATTGACCAGATACCCCAAGTATGGTAGAATACGATTAGTGTTTTACTTAGCTCTTTCTGCCTCCCTGGTGCAAGCGTATTCATATACAAGAAATCCATAAAACAGCCAGCGTAGCACAGGAGGTAAGCTAGTTATGCGCCATAAGCAGAGCGTATGTTAAATCATTCGAAGATCGTATTTTCAGTATCGAAAAAAGATACTTCCAGAAAGGAATACTTCTATGCCATCGGTTGAAACTGCCAATGTGGGCAAAGCTGTTGCTGCCCGTGTCGGCACAAATATTCGCGAGGTGCGGACCAAACTTGGGCTGACGCAGGCACAACTGGCCGCGCCCGAGTTCTCGATCTCTTACATCTCAGCTATTGAGCGGGGGAAGATTCGCCCGTCCCTCAAGGCTCTCTCTATTTTAGCGCGGCGCCTGGATGTCCCCCTGACGTTTCTCCTCGAGGGCACGCCGGCCGGCGCAGCGGAGGCCCGCGCTGTCGGTTATTCTCCGGCCGACTCCGGACCCGATCAGCGCATCGAGGTCGATCTGTTGCACGCCAATGTCCTCGTCCAGCAGCATGAGTATAAGCAGGCCGAACAGGTGCTGGCTCCTATCCAGCCAGAGCGCATCACAACGGATCAAGTGTATCGCTTATATCTTTTACGCGGCCTGATCCATCTTGGGGAGGGTGAATATCAAGAGGCCGTCGTTGATCTGCGTGCGGCCGTCAGCCAGGGCGAGGCGTTGAACGACCTGGAGTATACCGAGCGTGCCCGCAACCTGCTGGGCCGTGCCTACTTCCTGTTGTACAACTACACGCTAGCCCTGGAGAACCATCTGCGCTGCAACACAGTGATCGAGAACGGGCAGATGAACGACCCGGTCTTCGCCCTTGATGTCTTTAGCAACCTGGCAAACGACTACTTCCGTCATGGCGATCCTGAGAAGGCCATCGATTTCTACAATCGCGCCCTGAAGACGCTTGACGGTATCAATCGAGACAGCAAGAGCTTCGCGCAGAAATATATGGAGATCAGCCAGCGCTACAAGACAGCCGGGAAACTGTCGATGGCGCGCGAGTACGCGCTGCGCAGCCTGGCCATCTATGAGATGCGCGATGAGCAGCGCGTCGTGGGCCTGACACACCAGCGACTTGGCAAAACGCTTGAGAAGCAGGACGACCTGGACGGAGCCGAGAAAGAATACCGCCAGGCCATCGAGATTGAGCGCGAACTCAACGACGAGGTGGCCGCCTCCATCTGTCACACCAGCCTGGCAGAACTGCTTCTGAAGCGCGAGCAGCCGGACGAGGCCGAGAAGGAGGCGCAGGAGGCCCTGACCTTCGCGCGCTCCAGCCAGGACCCACAGACCCAGGGCCAGGCGCTCATTGCCCTCGCGCAGATCCGCCACCAGGCCGGGGATTTCAAGGCCGCCGACGACCTGTTCACCCAGGCCCTCGAAATGCTCGATGCCTCCAACGCTCACGAAATCGCTGCCAGCGCCTACTTCCGCTTCGCGACGCTCCTTGAGGCGCGCGGCGATATGCCGCGCAGCTTGCAAGTCTATAAGAGGGCCTACGAACACCAACGCCAGGGCAATCGCGGGAACGAATAGCTTGAAAAAACAGGATTTTTTGTAGCAAGAGGAGCGTGGGAGGTTGGCCGGGCCGGTCAACAACCTCCCACGCTCCTCTTGCTACAAAAGCCATGTTCTGCTGGGAAAGGAAATCCTTGCAATGCCATTCACGGCACATGCCCTCAGGTACGAGCCGGAGAAGAGCTTTCCCGCGCTGTATGCCTACCTGCACCAGCGGGCACAGCGCTTTCTGGGGTCGTTGCGCTATGATAGCGACGAGGTGGACCTGGTCGTCGGGCATGTCATAGAACGGCTGGTCTGCCTGGGCCTCATCGGTGGCGGCGATCACGCGCCTGCCACGGCCCTCGACCAGTTGAACGATGCGCAGTTTTACGCGTTCCTCAATCAATGTGTAAAGAATAAAGCCATCGACCGCTTACGTAAGCGCCGTCTGCTTGTCTCCTCTGTAGCCGAACTGGACTATGCTGAAGAAACAGAAGGTGAGAGCGATCGTGACCCTTTAAGCGAGGCGGTCGAGCCAGCCTGGGGCCCGCCTCCATTCGCAACCCCTGAAGAGGTCGCGCTTCACCTGGCATCCCAGCAGGAGCTGCGCAACCTGCTGAAACATTGCATCAAGGCCCTCAGCGGCGCTCCCCGCCAGTTTCAAGCTGTGCTGCAGGAACTGGAGGAGATGGGCGCGACCGAACTCCTGCAGGATGTGCTCACGGAAATACAGGCCAACATGCCGCCTCTGGATGCGCCATTAGCGCATAGCAGCCAGCACAAGGACCATGCCCACAAAAAACTGCGCCCCTGCCTCCAGGCACATAGCACAAATTTGGCAGTGATCGTCGCATTACGTTTAACAGAGTATGTCGCAGATGCCACCAATCGCGGCGAAGTACCTATCCAGGCTCTGGCACAAGAGACACTCTCGATCCATGACGTGCAGCAGGGTCTGAGACAACTGGTGACCGAAGGCCTGCTCGCTTGGAATGGGGGTGAGACTATCCACCTCACAGCGGCCCAGGTGAAGCATCTGTCGCGCTTCTATAAGGAAGAATAGGTATCCAGGCTCTGGAAGGAGGCTATTGATGAACGATCACAAACAGTTTGAGGGTCCGCCCGGTCAGCCAGGTAGCGCCGAGCTGGCGCTCTGGTTACAGCGCGTGATGACACCAGCAGGCATAGCTGGAGAGCCCGCACCCGCGAGTGTGAATAATGAGCAACCGGCTTTATTGCAGGATGGCGAGGATCACCTGCGCTTCTACCAACAACTACCAGATTTTGTGATGGCGCTCCTCAATGGCTCTACCCAGATCGATATCCGCTATGCCTCCCTGCTCTATCATCTTCTAGGCTGTCCTACCTGTCACAGCGCCTACCTGGAGACCTACCGGGCGATGCGTGTCGCCGTGCAGAGCAGCATGGAGCCTCTCGAATTGAGCCAGCCAGCCCTGCCCCTGGCCACCGTGCCACCGCGCGTCCTGGTCCACCTATGCCAATCGCTCATCAGGCAGGCTGAACTTGTGCTACGCGCCTCCGATCAGGACGAGAGCGAACGACAGGCGAGCGCACGCGCCTTGCTGCGGCGGGCGATGCAGGTAAGCACGCACATGATGCAGATGCGCGGCCGCGCGCTACAGGACCTGGTGCGCGTCGCCACGCTCTTCGAGCGGCCTGCCGAAGAGAGCGGACCCCAACCAGCGGCCTATACCTACTCCTGGCAACTCACCGGCGGAGGAGCGCGACATGGCGGCAAGGTGCTGCGCCGGGCTGAGACCCCGACTCGCTCTCCGGCAACACCTCCGGATCAGCCGACGATCTACATCCAATCGCACACCCTTGAAGGGAGCATCACCCAGCAGGGAGATACCCTGGAACTGCACCTCCAGGATCTCGATCCCTCGTTGCGCAGCAGGTATCTGAGTGTCTCGGTGCCGCTTGGCGGACTACTCGAACCGGTACGCTGGCTAGGGGGCAATCCACGCGCCATCCGCAGCTCCACGCCTGTCGATGAACACGGCTCGCTGAGCATGCCCCTCGGCGAGACCGCCCTGCGACTGACCAATACTGAGGAACGCAACCTGCTGGAAGTGATGTTCTTACGGCTCGAAGTGCGCCCGCTCAAGTAGCCGGGTCAGCCAGAGTGCCGGGCTGGAACTCTACCGTCCCGCTTTTCCCCCCACTCTTGCGTGCCACGTAGGCCTGTTCGAGCGTGATGGTCGTATCGACGCCCTTACACATATCATAGATAGTCAGAGCAGCAACAGTGGCGGCGGTGAGCGCCTCGACATCGACTCCGGTCTTATAGGTCGTCCTGGTGCGCGCCTCGATGAAGATCAGCCCTTGCGCGCTATCCAGAGTGAAGTGCAGGTCGATATGGGTCATCGGCAGCGGGTGACACAACGGGATAAGCTGCGGTGTCTGCTTGGCCGCCATGATGGCCGCGATCTTCGCCACCTCCAGCACGCTCCCCTTGGCGATCTCGTTATTCTCGATCAGACGCAAGGTCTGCGGCGCCATGCGCACGCGCGCCCTGGCAACCGCCTCGCGAAACGTCTCAGGCCGCTCCGTCACATCGACCATATGGATAGACCCACGCTCATCCAGGTGGGTCAACTGCTGCTGGTTCGCATCTTGTGTCATACTTGATGGTTGTCCTTTTCTGTTTTACCCCTGGATATACCGGCTTATCTTCTGGCGACTCTCATAAGCGCGGCGGATGTAGGCAATAGCAGCGCGGTCTTTCCCCTGCCTCTCCAGGAGCTGGACGTAGTACATCGCTTGCTCGGCCAGTTCTTCATGGGCGTCCAGGCGTTCGAGCATATCCAGGCCGGATGTAAAACACGTATCGCCTTCCTGGTAATCCGACTTCTCGTATGCGATGCGCCCAAGCACCAGCAGGGCTTCAGCGCCAACGATGGTATCGCCGGAGGAGGAGGAGAGATGCCTGGCTTCCTGCGCGTCTTTCTCAGCCTCATCCAGGGCGTGGTGCTCGAGCAGCCAGGTTGCCAGGTGAGCTTTCGCGCTGGCCCTGGCAAGCGGCTCATACACCTGACTGCTCGACTGGAGATCCTCGTCCAGCCGGGCTCGCATCCCTTCCTGATCTATCTTCATCATAGCATGATAGAGGTAATGATAGATCTCGCTCTTCAGAAGGACATACGATCGCTGGTTGTAAAGGTACAGACATTTGTATGCATTCAATGTAGCCTGAAAGTACTCTTTGGCTTCAGTGTATTGCTGGCTCAAGTTCCAGTAGGCCAGCTCTGGATGCTGGGCCTCGGTGTGTGCTTCGATCGCGTTTATAGCTCGCCTTAGCATGTCGATAGCCTGTTCAACCCGGCCCAGGTGTATATAATACTGACCCATATTGGCATAGACCTGGGCCATAAAAAAGGGGTCCTGCACCTGGCTACCCTCTAGAAGCGTGAGGCAGTGCTGGTGGAGTAGGAGGGCCTGTGCATAGTTGCGCATAGCTGCATATACCGTTCCTAACAAGTACGAGATATGCGCACTGATGGATGTGTCGCTCAAGTCCTTTGCAAGCTGCGTGGCTTCGTTGAATGTGGTTTCAGCCTCGTGCAATTTGCCTGTATCGCGATAGGCCCAACCAAGTAAGTAACGCACGTGCGCCTGCTGGCGGCGCTTCAAATTTTTAGGCGCGAGCTTCTGTAATTGCGTCAGTGCCCTGGCCGCCGTTCCCTGGCAGATATAGATCTGCATCTCCAGCAACGCCAGGTCTACTTCATCTTCGCCGCGGAGAAACAGACCTGAGGCGAGAGCCTGCCCTCCCTCACCCGGAACCTGGCTCGGCAACAACTGCGTCGAGGAGAGGCCAAGGCGCGTGGCGAGAATCTCCAAAGCGCGGATCGAGGGATGAATCTGCCCTCGTTCAATAGCCGAAATGTAACTGACGGAAAAGTCAGGTCTGGCAAGCTGGCTCTGAGTGAGCCTTTTTGCTACCCTGGCCTCACGTATTTTAGCCCCAACCGACTGCCCAAACTGATTGTGGAATGAATCTGGCGACATTTCACCCTCCTACATACATCACACGCGTAAACATGACGAGTCAACAAATAAATAATATACATCTAAAATGGATTGTAAAGTCTGTTTGTATCTTTGTCAATACGCTAATGCAATATAGGATGAATACATATACTTTGTCCTTGTGTTACAAATACAGTCGCGGCCAAGGCTTCCTTTCGACAAAGGCCTGGGTATATAATGGCAAGGACATACTTATGGCAGAATCAAGCGACCTCACGAACCTCTCATAAAATTTTTTCAGGAGTAGCACGGGCAATGTTTCGTTTTCTAACAGCAGGTGAATCGCATGGGCCATCTTTGACCATGATTGTAGAGGGATTACCGGCCGGGATGCCGGTAGAGAGGACGGCTATCGACGCGGATTTGCGGCGGCGGCAGGGGGGCTATGGGCGTGGTGGGCGCATGAAGATTGAGAAGGACGCGGTGCGCTTTCTCGCCGGAGTGCGCCACGGCCAGACACTGGGATCACCGGTCACCATGCAGATCGAGAATCGCGATTGGGCGAACTGGGAAGAGCGCATGAACGCGGAGCCGGCGCAGGCACCTGTTGAACCAGTGACACGGGTACGTCCGGGGCATGCTGATTTCACGGGGGCCATGAAATATGGTCACAGCGATATTCGCAACGTCATTGAGCGCTCCAGCTCGCGCGAAACGGCGGCTCGTGTCGCGGTGGGCAGTCTCTGCCGCCAGTTGCTGGCGCACCTGGCGATCACGGTCCACAGCCAGGTGCTCTCGGTAGCCGATATTGGCTATGAAACCGCGCGCCCCATGACGCGCGAGGCCTATCCTGATGCCCTCTGGGAGCAGGTAGAGGCCTCGCCTATGCGCTGTGCCGACGCCGCGCTGACCGAAAAAATGATCGCGCGTATCCTGGAGGCCAAGCGCGACGGCGACACCTGCGGCGGCGTCTTTGAGGTTATCGCCTTTGGCGTCCCCATCGGCCTGGGCAGCTTCAGCCAGTGGGATCGCCGCCTGGGCACGCGCCTGGGTGCGGCCATGATGAGCATCCCTTCGGTCAAAGCAATGGAGATCGGGGCAGGCTTCGAGACGACGCGTACCACCGGCTCGCACGTCCACGACGTGTTGCGGCACGACGACGATGGGCGCTGGTTCCATCTGACGAATAACGCCGGCGGCATCGAGGGCGGGATCACTAATGGCGAGCCACTGGTGGTACGTGTGGGCGTGAAACCCATTCCATCGCTGGCCCACCCGCTGCCATCGGTAGACCTGGCAACGGGAGAGAATATCGAGCAGACGCGCTACGAGCGCAGCGATGTCTGCGTCGTGCCGGCCGCTGGCGTCGTAGGCGAGGCCATGATGGCCATCGTCTTGACCGAAGCCGTGCTTGAGAAGTTCGGAGGCGATAGCCTGGAGGAGCTGCTCAAGCATTATCGCTCTACCCCAACCGCGTAGGGGTATCCCGTTGTCAGCTATTTGCTTGTCAATCGCTGAGAACAATGGTACACTTCTCCTGAGATTCGCGTTGGCTTACACGTGCGAGGCCAGCCGTCGCCCCTACGCGGATGCGAGCAAAGTGAGATGCAGAACGGATCAATATAGAGGATAGCGCAATGAATATCAGCGGGAGCATACGCAGATTGAGCCAGGTCTTTATCATCCTGTTTGTCGCTCTGAGCGGCGGGTTGGTTTACTGGCAGGTAGTCGTAGCGCAGCAGGTAACATCGAACATCCACAATGGCCGGCACTGTTTGCCTGATGCAGCGCCTATACGCGGGCGCATCTTTGATCGCAATGGCGTTCTGCTGGCGGACTCTAAATTGATCGACCCCAACAATCCGCCGGTCAATCCGGGCGCGGTCTGCGGGTACCAGCGCCACTATTACTTGAAAGATTACCCCTCGCTGGCCGGCCTGATTGGATTCTATATCGGGCCGCTCTACACCTCGACCGGCGTTGAAAAACAATTCGACGACTATCTCAGCGGCCGCAAAGGGCTGAGCATGCTCAATAATACCGTCAATCAGGCACTGCACCGGCCAACGGTCGGCGATGACATCTACCTGACCATCGATACGCGCATCCAGAAGATCGCGGAACATTACTTTGATAAAGATGCGCCGCGTGTGAATAACCCCATCGGGCTTCCCATCATAGATAACAAGTTCGTCTTCGCTACGGACCGGGGTTCGGTGGTGATCACCGATCCGCATACTGGCGAGGTGCTGGCGATGGTGAGCCGCCCAACCTTCGATTCGAACCGCATTGCCGCCGGGGACTCCAAGTACTTTGGCCAACTAAATGCGGACCCCGAGCAGCCCCTGGTGGAACGCCCCCTCCAGTCGCGCTATGTCCCTGGCTCGACCTACAAGACCGTGACGCTGTTGGCGGCGCTGGACGCCGGGACGATGCAGATGAGCGAGCCGTTCAATCAGCAGCAGGCCCTTGGTCCCGTCATACTTGGCGGTGAGCGCTTTGGCCCGACGGGCAATAATATTGAGCATGTGGTGCATCATTTCCCGGTCAGCCTGGCCTATGGGTACGCGCACTCGGATAATATCATCTTCGCCCAGGTGGGCGTCAAAACGGGGTCACAGACCTGGCTGGATTATAACCGCCGCTTTTATGTCGAGCGCGATATCCCCTTCGATCTACCGGTCGCCAGGAGCCATGTGCTGCCAAACGGCCAGCAAACGCTCTCGGACGCGCAATTAGGGGAGAACGCGTTTGGGCAGGGGGTGGACTTTATCACGCCGATGCAGATGTCATTGTTCGATAATGGCATCGCCAACAACGGAAACTTGATGCGA
>JBDTHH010000619.1:0-3856 GCA_039937055.1 Ktedonobacteraceae bacterium
ATACCCTGGATTGTGGCTTCGCCATCTCCTCTCCAGCCGAATTTGAGTGTATCCGTCTGATTGCCGAGAAGGTGCGCAATGCCGAGATTTGCTCCATCGCGCGCACCCATCCGGCCGATATTGATCGGGCGTGGGAGGCGGTCAAGGACGCGGAGGTCCCGGTGATCCACCCATTCATCAGCACCTCGCCGCTGCACCGCCAGGTCAAGCTGGGCAAGTCGCGTGAAGAAGTCCTCGAAATGGCGCGCACGGCCGTGGCACGTGCGCGTACCTACACCGAGAACGTTGATTTCGCCCTTGAAGACTCGACCCGCACAGAGCATGACTTCATCCTGGAGGTCTGTGAGGCCATAGTGAAAGAGGGTGTGCGCTTCATCGCCATCTGCGATACCGTGGGCTTTGCTCTGCCCTGGGAGTTTGGCCAACTGGTGGCCGAAGTGAAGCGCGAATTCCCCCAGGCGCGTATCTCGGCCCACTGCCACGACGATCTCGGTCTGGGTGTGTCCAACGCTATTGAAGGCCTGCGCAACGGCGCCGAGCGCGTGGATACCTGCATCAACGGCCTGGGCGAGCGCGCCGGCAATGCCGCCAGCGAAGATGTGATCATGGCCATTCGCACGCGCTCCGCCGACCTCGGCCTGGATGTCAAGGTTGATACCACAAAGATCATCCCCACCAGCCGCCTCGTCGCTAAACTCTCCGGCATGCAGCCGCAGTGGACGAAATCGATTGTGGGCCACAACGCCTTCGCCCACGGCGGTGGTATCCACCAGGATGGGGTGCTCAAAGATGCCCGCACATACGAGATCATGACCCCCGAATCTATCGGCCTGACCGCCGCCGACCGCCGCATGTATATGGGTAAGCTCTCAGGGCGCGCCGCCCTCGCCGCCCAGATGCGCGACCTCGGCTACGATCTGGAGAAAGAGCAGTTGAACAAGGCCTTCGATATGGCCAAACTGCTGCTCGGCAAGAAGAAAACCCTGGAAGAGATGGATCTGCGCTATATCGCGGAAACGGCGCTGAGTAAGACGGCTGTATAGAGATGCCAAAGGGGTAGGAACGCGATGAGGGTAGGGGCGCGGTTTACAAGCCCGCCAGTTCGCGGGCGGCATCTCGATCTCGCCGGCGACAAACGGGCTTGTAAACCACGCCCCTACCCTTTAATGGCGCTCCTATATGCTCCTTCTGCTTCTGCCTGTTTATGGTTGAACTTTCCCCTCCCCGACCGGTGTGGTATCATACAAGAAATGCCTTGAGCGGTAATCCATCCTGAACTGACAACTATGGAGACAACACTATGCCAAAAACCATGTTTGAGAAAATCTGGGACGCGCATGTAGTGCGTGAGGTACCCGGAGAGTCCACGATCCTCTACATTGACCGGCACCTGGTGCATGAGGCCACCTCGCCCCAGGCCTTCGCTGGCCTGCGTGTCACCGGTACCCCCGTGCGCCGACCCGATGCCACCATTGCCGTCCTCGATCACAATGTTCCCACGGTACAGGGGCGTCGCATGCTCGATGTTGTTGATAAAGAGAGCGCGCTGTGCATCACGACGATGGAAGAAAATGCGCGCGATTTCGGCCTCACGCTCTTTGATATGGACGACGCGCGCCAGGGCATCGTGCATATCATCGGGCCGGAGCAGGGCATCACCCTACCGGGCATGACGCTTGTATGCGGCGACTCGCATACTTCGACCCACGGGGCCATGGGCGCGCTGGCCTTTGGCATCGGCACCAGCGAGATCGAACATGTGCTGGCCACACAGTGCCTGTTGCAGCAACGCCCGAAATCTATGAATATTCGCGTTGAGGGCCAGCTTGCTCCAGGGGTGACCGCCAAAGATATGGCCCTGGCGATTATTGGCAAGTTGGGCACGGGCGTGGGCACCGGGCATGTGATTGAGTTCACCGGCTCGGCGGTCCGTAACCTCTCGATGGAGGGCCGGATGACCCTCTGCAACATGGCCATTGAGGCAGGCGCACGCGCCGGCATGGTGGCCCCTGACGAGACGACCTTCGCCTATATCAAGGGGCGCCCCTACGCCCCCAAAGGCGGACTTTTCGAGCAGGCGGTGGCCGCCTGGCGTCAGCTTGCCAGCGATCCAGGCGCGCGCTATGATACCACGCACGAGGTCTCCCTCGACGAGCTGGGACCCCAGGTGACGTGGGGCATCAACCCCGGCATGGTCGTCGATGTCAACGGCAGCGTCCCCGATCCCGCCGCCCAGAGCGACACCTTGCAGCGCGAGGCGTATGAGCGCGCGCTGAAGTACATGGGGCTGGAACCTGGCCAGAAGATCACCGACATTCACCTCGATACCGTCTTCATTGGCTCCTGCACGAACTCGCGCCTGGAGGATCTGCGCATGGCGGCCCACTATGTGAAGGGCAAGCACGTAGCCCCCAATGTGCGCGCCATTGTGGTGCCTGGCTCCATGCAGGTGCGCCGCCTGGCCGAGGAAGAGGGCCTGGCCGATACCTTCCGCGAGGCAGGTTTCGACTGGCGCGAAGCCGGTTGCAGCATGTGCATCGCCATGAACGGCGACCGCCTCTCCGAGGGCGAGCGCTGCGCCTCCACCAGCAACCGCAACTTCGAGGGTCGCCAGGGGCGTGGCGGGCGCACACACCTGGTCAGCCCCGCGATGGCCGCCGCCGCCGCTGTTGCCGGTCACTTCGTGGATATTCGCGACCTGTAAGGAAGCAATCGCTATGGACCTGTCATCCTGGTTTCACGATCAACTGCAAGCGAGTGGCGCCGGCTTCATCTGGGCCATGGAGCAGATAGCGGTCGAGCGCCGGTACCTGCCCTCGCCGCGCCATCCTGAAGACTGGCCGGCGGTCCGCCACCTCTTCCATATGCTCTATTATGAGCGGCAGATGGTTCTACCCAACATGCGCTGCTGGCTGAGCAGGGACGAGCCAGGCTGGGACCTGGAACCGGGCGATGAAGAAGCCGCCTGGGAAGGGCATGGACGCACACAGGCTTTTGAGGAGATGCTGGCGGAGTTTCGCGTTGTTCGCGACGAGCAAGTCGCTCTGCTGCCCCGCTTCGATGATGCCCTGTGGCATGAACCGCGCGCGGTGTTGTGGGGCGATGTCCCTTTGCTCTGGGTCGTCACTAAGACCTACCAGCATACCTGCGAGCATACCCACGATGTGCTGCGCATGCTGCTCTTCTGGGACCCAAGGCCGAGGCCCGCGCCGCCAGAAGACCGGGGAGAAAACTTGTAGTTTCAGGAGATGGTCCCACACCTACTTCTGCGTTTTCAAAAAGCTAAAAAACTTCAGATAGAGAGAGGAGCAAGCACGCGATGGAATCCTTTACAACGCTCACGGGCCTGGTGATGCCGCTGGACCGCACCAACGTTAATACCGACGAGATCACGCCGGCCCGTTTCCTGAAGACGATCAAGCGCACTGGCTTCGCCGATGCGCTCTTTGCCAACTGGCGCTATCTTGGCGATAAGAATGTCCCCAACCCCGATTTCGTGCTCAACCAGCCCCGTTACCAGGGCGCGGCGATCCTGCTGGCGGGCGATAACTTCGGCTGCGGCTCATCGCGCGAGCATGCGCCCTGGGCCATCCGCGAATATGGCTTCCGCTGCCTCATTGCCCCCAGCTTCGCGGATATCTTCTATAACAACAGCTTTAACAACAGCATCCTGCCCATTACCTTTGACGAGGCTACCGTCAAGCAGCTCTTCGCCGAGGTCGAAGCCAGCGAAGGCTATACGCTGCATATCGATCTCCCCGCTCAGACCGTCACCACCCCCGCCGGCCGCGTCCTGCATTTCGATCTCGATCACTTCAGGAAGAACGCGCTGCTACAAGGGCTGGACAATATCGGC
>JBDTHH010000620.1:0-9505 GCA_039937055.1 Ktedonobacteraceae bacterium
AGCGGCGCCCCTACACGAAATGCCAGATGTCAGTTCGGCCTCCTTTGCCCTCCGGCAAGGCCAGCGCCCTGCCCGCCTACGAGTGTTGTTTGTAGACCGCATCGGCGGCGGCGAGAGCGGCTCCGGCGGTTGGTTGGAGGCCGCAGCGAGGCAGCACATGTTCCAGGGCCGCCAGAATGGTATCGACGTTCTTGCGGGAAGAATTGTAACCCATCAAGCCAATGCGGATCAGGTGGCCCTTGAGGGTGCCGAAGCCACCGCCGATCTCAATGCTGTATTCGTGGAGCAGGGAATCGCGGATGGCGACTTCATCGACACCGTCCGGCAGCCTGATGGCGGTCAGCACAGGCAGTTCGTAGCCGGGGGCGGTCAGGATGGGCAGTCCCAGTGCCTGCACGCCGGCGCGCAGGGCCTCGCCATGCAGCTTATGGCGCGCCCAGCGCACCTCCAGGCCTTCCTCCAGCACGATGCGAGCGGCTTCGTACATCCCGTAGACCAGGTTGCTGCATGCGGTATGATGATAGGTGTGGTCGCCGTTCCAATAACGGTGCAGGTGTTGTAGATCCAGGTAGTAACTCTGCACTGGCTTGCGGCGGTTCTGGATTACCTGCACGGCGCGCGCGTTGAGAGTCACGGGGGCCAGGCCGGGCAGGGCGCCCAGGCTCTTCTGGCTGCCCGCGTAACAGGCGTCGATCTTCAGCTTATCGGTATGCATGGGCACGCCGCCCAGGCCGCAGACGGCATCGACGACGAAGAGTGCATCGTGGGTATGGGTCACGCGCTCCAGTTCCTCCATTGGTTGTAGCAGCCCGGTGGAGGTCTCGGCGATGGCGGTGGCAAATATCCTGGTGCCCGGATGAGCCTTGAAGGCCTGCTCAAGCGCTTCGGCCGTGAGCGGCTGGCCCAGCTCTGTCTCCAGGTTCACAACCTGCGCGCCCGCGCGCTGCGAGATCTCAACGATCTTGCCACTGAAGAAGCCCAGGGAGCCGGCGATCAGCGTGTCGCCATTTTCGAGCAGGTTGCTCAGCACGGCCTCGGCGCCGGAGAAGCCGGAACCGGAGATACACAACGTCATCTCGTTGCGCGTCTGGAAAATCGCGCGCAACATAGCGGCGGTCTCTTCCAGGATCGTGAAGAACTCTGGATCGAGATGCCCAAGCTGTGGAGCCGAGGAGATGCGCAGGATGCGCGGGTCTACGTTGCAGGGGCCGGGACCAAGCAGTAGCCGGTAGGGCGGATTGAGTTCAGGGATGGTGTCCTGCTGCGTTTCAATGTGTCCTTGTACCAATTGTGTCATGAGCATTGCCAACCTTTCAATCAAGTAGGAATGAGCGATCCAGCCGGAATATGGGTGCTGCCCACACAGCATAGATCGCGGTATATTGCCCTGATTACAGTCCACCTTCCGCGCATTACTGCACCTTCACCTCTTCCTCCTCGAACACCCGCTGTAATTTGTCGGCCTGATCGGCTGCGATCAGGGTATCCATAAACTCGTCAAGCTCACCGTTGAGCACGCCGGGTAAGTTGTGTCGCGTGAAGCCAATGCGGTGATCCGTCACGCGGTCCTGGGGATAATTATAGGTGCGAATCTTCTCGCTGCGATCGCCCGTCTGCACCTGCGAGCGCCGGGATTTGCTCAGTTCCGCCTGCCTGTGGGCCTCTTCCAGGTCCCACAGGCGCGCCTTAAGCACATTCATGGCCTTGGCTTTATTCTTAATCTGCGATTTCTCGTCCTGGCAGGTCACAACCAGCCCGCTGGGCAGGTGCGTGATGCGCACCGCCGAGTCGGTCGTATTGACACTCTGGCCGCCGTGGCCGGTGGAGCGATAGACATCCACGCGGAGATCGTTGTCTTTGATCTCGATGTTGATGTCGTCGTCAACCTCTGGCAGGACGATGACCTTGGCGGTCGACGTATGGATGCGCCCGTTGGCCTCGGTGACGGGGACGCGCTGCACGCGATGGGTGCCGCCCTCGTATTTCATGCGGCTATACGTGTTCTTGCCGCGCACAACGAAGGTAACGTCCTTGATGCCGCCCTGCTCGGTTTCGTTGCTATCCAGGATCTCGGTCTTCCAGCGGCGTTTTTCGGCGTAGCGTATATACATGCGGAAAAGCTCGCCCGCGAAGAGGGCCGCCTCGTCGCCGCCAGCGCCACCCTGGATGGTGACGATGGCGTTCTTCTCGTCCATAACGTCTTTGGGCAGCAAAGAGACCTGCATCTCCGCGAGGATCTGCTCTTTACGGGCCTTGAGGCGCTCCATCTCTTCGTCGGCCAGATCGCGCATCTCCGCATCCTCGCTCTCGCGGTACATCTCCTGGGTCTCGGCGAACTGCTTGTCGTTGTCCGCCAGCTCGTAGTAGCGGGTGGCGATATTCGCCAGTTCCGCGTGCTCTTTGCCGTAGCGTTGCAGGAGCGCAATATCGCTTAATACATCAGGCTGGGCCATCAGGTGATTGAGTTCTTCGTAGCGCTCGGCCAGGCTGGCCAGTTTATTCATCATATCCATTATCAGTGGTTCCTCCCGGTATCCCCTCGGCCATCCGCCCGGCAAAGCACATGCATATATAATAGAAGCAGCCTGTTTATGCTATCACATTTTCAGCTATGCCGGAGCGGATGAAGTCTGCGAGTATGCATGATGCGTGCTGTAGAGAGACATAAATGGAGCGACGCTACCCGGCGGCAAGCAGGTAACGTTCAACGGTAGCGTGGCTCACGCACACGCAGTAAAACCTATAGGGTGCGCGAGAAATATATGTAGTTGAGTTATGGGCAACTTGTTTCATCAAAATAAGTATACCACATCGGGAGGGAAGACCTCCAAGCGTTTCTGATTTTGTGAGCTACTTCCTAGTCCTGGGTCTTTTAGAGCGTTATACTGATAGCACAGTGCAATCATAGATATGTATTGGAGGGAAGGGTACTATGCGCTTCTGTTTTATTCTGGAAGAGAAATATGCTGACGAACCGATGCCCCTGGTGGTTGCGAACCAGTTGCAGCAATGGGGCCATGAAATCGATGTGATTCAGCCATACGCGGCGGTGACCAGCCTCACCGACCTTTCGCTGACAAATTACGATGCCTATGTCCTGAAGACGGTCTCGGATGGGCCAGGGCTGACCATCCTGGAGGCCGCCGAAGCTGTGGGCATCCCGACGATCAATAATTCACACGCCATTCGCCTGGTGCGCGATAAGGCGGTGGCGGTGGCCTACGCGCAGTCCTGCGGCCTGCCGGTGCCGCTGACGTATTTTGTGGGGCATCCCAGGGCGCTCGTTAAGCTGCCGCCGGAGGTGTATCCGGTGGTTGTGAAGCCGAGCAATGGCAGCTCTTTACAGGATATTCACCTTGTGCGTACCCCTGAGGATATGCAGCGGCTGACGGTGTCGGAGGGCAACTACTATCTGGCAATGCAATACGTGGAGAACAGCGGCTTCGATATCAAGCTGTACGTCACGGGCCAGGAGGTGCATGCCATCGCGAAAACCTCGCCGCTGCATGGCTCAGTGCCGGAACAGGAGGTGCCCGTAACGCCCGCTATGCTCAAGCTGGCGCGGCGCGTGGGGCAGGTCTTCGGCCTCGATCTCTACGGCGTTGATGTGCTGGAGACGGCGAGTGGCCTGGTGCTGGTTGATATCAATGATTTCCCCAGCTTCGGGCGCGTGCCCCGCCGCGTGGGCAGCATCGCCGATTATATCCTGCACGCCGCCTATCGCGCCCGCCGCCAGCACGAACGCCACGCGCCCAACCTGTCCGCCGCCAGTAGCAGTCGCACCCTGCGTCGCCAGGATAGCACGCTCGTCCCCGCCGAACTGACTGGGAACAACCAGAAGGTGAAACGCGTGCTGATGAATTAGCTCCACATTCGTAATGATTGCTTCTACTTGGCTGAGCAAGGGAGAGCCTTTGAGTCCACTTTGCCTGGGATTGGCTCTCGCCTTATGGTGTCGCATGCTCTATATTCAATGTAGTGGCCTGTTCTGGCACTGGTTCAAGTATAGCAATCACCTGCTCCAGGAGAACTGTTTATGAACACAACGACGGAGGAGCAGACCAATGCTGCTCCTGTTCAGCCTCCCCAGCCGATGTCT
This sequence comes from Ktedonobacteraceae bacterium, assembly GCA_039937055.1. Taxonomy (GTDB): domain Bacteria; phylum Chloroflexota; class Ktedonobacteria; order Ktedonobacterales; family Ktedonobacteraceae; genus JALYTT01. Next base: position 4,100 of record JBDTHH010000620.1, read on the forward strand.
CCATGGTATCGCGATACGGCCATCTGGTGGGGAGGAGCGGGAGTGCTGTGCTTTAGTTTTACATTGCCAGCTACCCATCTGGCAATTCCAGCATTCGGAGGTCTCGTTGTCGGACTCGGACGGGCCATTATTGCAGCAGGCTTAGCAGGGCTGGTACTTGTGCTGCGCCGTGATCCACTTCCTCCCCGGCAGACCTGGCCAGGACTGGTGTTGGTTGCATTAGGTGTGGTCATTGGCTTTCCACTTTTCTCGGCGCTTGCGCTCCAGGGAACCTCCGTTGCGCATGGCGCCATCATCACTGGATTGCTGCCAGCCGCAACCGCTATCGGCGGGGTAGTGCGCGCCAGGGAACGTCCCTCCGTCCTTTTCTGGCTGAGTTGTGCTGCGGGAACGGTGGCGGTGTTGTTGTTTGTGATAGTGCAAGGCGCTGGACACCTGCAACCGGGAGATGGCTGGATGCTAGCGGCCGTAGCTGCTGGAGCCATGGGCTATACCGAGGGGGGACGATTAGCGCGTGAGCTTGGAGGCTGGCGCGTTATTTGTTGGGCTTTGGTACTCGCCGCGCCAGTGCTGGTCTTGCCAGTCGGGTGGACGCTCCTCCAGCATGGAATACAGGGAAATCCAGGGGCCTGGTTTGGCCTGGGCTACGTCTCTGTCTTTAGTATGTTTCTGGGATTTTTCGCCTGGTATCGCGGACTGGCACTGGGAGGGATTGCGCGCATTGGCCAGATCCAATTGCTGCAACCACTTTTGACTATTGGGTGGGCAGCCCTCTTTCTGGGTGAGTCCCTTACCCTGGCCACTGGTTTGACCGCGCTTCTCGTGCTGCTCTGTGTGGCAGTAGGACAGCGCAACCGAAGACGGGATATCATCCAAAATCCGCTACCAGAAAGCCTCGCGCAGACTGATCCTGGTTTGACTGTAGGTGCAGTTGAGGAGGAGTGAGCTAGAAAAAAAGGGCTTTACAAGGTTTCGCAGGTGTGTTATCATCTAGCGTACCAGGGGATGTAGCTCAGCTGGAAGAGCGCGACAATCGCACTGTCGAGGTCAGGGGTTCGAGCCCCCTCATCTCCACTTGTTCCTGGTATGCCTGGCAAACCGTAAACTGCTATGGTACAATCAAGGGAACACAAACAAAACAACTTGCGACGAGCAGGAGTAGTAGGTCAGATCCCTCACAGAGAGTAGCCGGGTGGTGCGAGGCTACACACAACATGACCGAACTCGCCTGTGAGCAACAGGGTGAAGCGCGTAGCACATGGCGCGCCTAGCTTTTGTCGGGGGCGCCCGTTAGCGCGTACAATGAGAGTAGATCACACGACTCATTGATTGGGAGCATGCATGGGCCTGTAGCACAGTTGGTAGCGCGCCTCTATGGCATGGAGGAGGTCAGGGGTTCGAATCCCCTCAGGTCCATTTACCTTACCTATCACGTCTGCGATTGAAAAATCAGGGTGGTACCACGGAAAAACCTTTCGTCCCTCACGGATGAAAGGTTTTTTGTCTGGCTGTTTCTGTATGTAGGGACGCGTTTGCTTGCGTCCGCCTGCGCAATTATGCCTGTTCAATAGGGAGGGGCGCCTTGATTACACGAACGAAATATGATCCCAAAGCGGTTGAGAAGAAGTGGCAGGCCCGTTGGGAAGAGGAGCAGATATATCACGCTCCTGACGACTCGCCGAAGCCGAAATTTTATCACCTGGTGATGTTCCCTTATCCATCTGGTGACCTGCACATGGGCCACTGGTATAACTACTCTCCCTTCGACGCCTATGGTCGCTATATGCGCCGCCAGGGCTATAATATCATGCAGCCCATCGGCTTCGACGCCTTTGGTCTGCCCGCCGAGAACGCGGCCATCAAGCATGGCGTGCAGGCGCATGACTGGACGCTGGCTAACGTCGAGAAGATGCGCGGCCAACTGCGCCTGATGGGCGCGCAGTGGGACTGGCAGCGCGAGGTGGTGACCTGCCTGCCCGATTATTACAAGTGGACGCAGTGGCTGTTCTTACAGTTCTATAAGCAAGGTCTGGCCTATCGTACCAAGGCGCCCGCGAACTGGTGTCCGGGCTGCAACACGACCCTGGCCAACGAGCAGGTGCTGGCCAATGGCACCTGCGAGCGCTGTGGCAGCATGGTTGTGCGCAAGGAGATCGACCAGTGGCTGCTGCGTATCACCAACTACGCCGAAGAGTTGCTGGACTTCTCACAGATCGCCTGGCCCGAAAAGACTACCACCATGCAGCGCAACTGGATAGGGCGCAGCGAGGGCGCCGAGGTGCGCTTCTTCACGGAGATCGCCGGCCAGCGCGAAGAGGTGCCGGTCTTCACGACGCGCCCTGATACGATCTATGGCGTGACGTTCTTCGTGCTGGCCCCCGAACATCCCTGGGTCGAGAAGATCACCACGCCTGAGCAGCGCGCCGGGGTTACGGCCTACGTGGAACAGGCCAGGCGCATGACCGAGATCGAGCGCATGAGCACCGACAAGGAGAAGACCGGCGTCTTCACCGGCGGCTACGTCACGAACCCGGTCAGCGGCGAGCAGGTGCCCGTGTGGGTGGCCGACTATGTGCTGATGGGTTATGGCTCCGGCGCCATCATGGGCGTGCCCGCGCACGACCAGCGCGACTTCGAGTTCGCGCGCAGGTTCGCGATCCCCATCCGCGAGGTCATTCGCCCAGCGGATGAGCAGGCTAGCGACCCCGACACCTGGTCCGAGGCCAAAGTGGCCCTGGGCGTGATGGTCAACTCCGGTCCCTTCGACGGCACACCGGCCGGCGAGGCCATCGCGCGCGTCACGCGCTTCATCGAAGAGCAGGGCGCGGGCAAGTTCATGGTCAGCTATCGCCTGCGCGACTGGCTGATCAGCCGCCAGCGCTACTGGGGCGCGCCTATCCCCATCGTATACTGTCCTAAGGATGGCACGGTGCCGGTGCCGGAAGAGCAACTGCCGGTCTGGCTGCCGGAGCATGTGCAGTTCAAGGCCACCGGCGAATCGCCGCTGCGCTACGAGCCTGATTTCGTGAACACCACCTGCCCGGTCTGTGGCGGGCCTGCTACGCGCGAGGCTGATACCATGGATACCTTCATCTGCTCGTCCTGGTACTTCCTGCGCTACGCCGATCCGCATAACAGCGAGCAGGCCTGGAGTCAGGAGCAGATGCAGAAGTGGCTGCCCGTCGATCAATACGTCGGCGGCGCCGAGCACGCCGTGATGCACCTGCTGTACGCGCGCTTCTTCGTCAAGGCGCTGCGCGATATGGGACATCTGACCTTTAGCGAGCCGTTCAAGCGCCTGTACCACCAGGGTATGGTGCTGGGTCCCGATGGCCAGAAGATGTCCAAGTCGCGCGGCAACGTCGAGGCGCCCGACAAGTACGTTGCCAAATATGGCGCCGATACTGTGCGCTGCTACATGATGTTTATTGGCCCCTTCGACCAGGGCGGCTCCTTCAAGGCGGATAACCTGGAGGGCATCTGGCGCTTCCTGAACCGCTTCTGGACCCTGGTCAATGATACCTGGGCCGGAGGCACAGCGGGCAGCGATCAGAGCGACGAGGCTAAAGCCATCGAGCGCCTGCGCCACAAGACCATCAAGCGCGTCACGGAAGAGCTGGCCAACTTCCGCTTCAACACGGCCCTGGCCGCGCTGATGGAGGCCAATAACATCTTAATCAAGCAGCAGCACGAGCCGGTGGCGCGTAGCGCGGCCTATCGCCAGATGCTGGAGGCGATGATGCACCTGCTGGCCCCTATGGCGCCACATATCACCGAGGATCTGTGGCACCTGACAGACCACAGCGGCAGCATCCACCTGGCCGACTGGCCTGCCTACGAGCAAGCCATGACGCAGGACGAGGTCTTCACGCTGGTGGTGCAGGTCAACGGCAAGGTGCGCGAGCGCCTGGAGGTCCCGGCCGGCATCAGCGAGGACGAGGTGCGAGCAATGGCGCTGGCGAACCCCCGCGTCGCCTCGTTCATCGGTGAAGCGACCGTGCAGAAGGTCATCTACATATCAGGGCGCCTGGTCAACATCGTCGTGCGCGGGGCGTAACAGGGTACTCTATAGGTAGCAAGATATCGGTCTTGGAACAGGGCGACCGCAAGGGATCGCCCTGTTCCAACACGACACATGGCCTATGCCCGGTCTAAGCGCTTCCAAGCATGCTAGAGAAACGCCGCACACATTGGTCACAGATGAAAGCACCAGGCGAAGTTGTGCTACTCTGAGCAATGCCGATTTCTGCCGGGAAGAGGCGGGCAACCTGGGAACCGCTGCGCCCGCAGAAGGAGCAGGTCTGATTGGCAGCGGGAGGAGTCAGCGCGGCGCGCGCCTGCAATAGACTGACGCCCAGTGAGCGCAGCAGGCCCGCGCCGATCCCTTCGCCTTCATTCATCAAGCCAAGCAGAAGATGCGTCGGGCGTATGCTCTTCTCCCCCTGGCTCTTCATCTCTTCCCCTGCCAGGACGATAACCTTTTTGGCGCGTGCGGTGAGCAGCTTGAATACATCCGCTGTTGGTGTTTCTTCGGGGACTGGCTGGCTTTGTTGCGTCTGGTGACGCGCGAAGATAAAAACGATGCCGGTATGAACGCGCTCAGGTGTAATATTCAGCGGGGTAAGAAACGAGGCAAGGTTGCCTTCGCTCGATAGGCCCCACAACAGATGTTCGGTGCCGATAAACCAATGCTTCAGATTGAGCATCTCTTCGCGGGCCAGATCGAGCACCCGGCGACTCTCCGGCGCCAGCAATTTGACGAATACATCGAATGGTGCTTCCTGTTCTTGCATACTATCACTGTTCCCTTCCATTGTCTCCAATTGAGCGGCACGCCTCAGTGCGCGCAACTGTAGCACTCGAATATGGCTCGCGCCCGTTCCCAGGGCCTCGGCGATCTCGGAGGCGCTATACCCCTGGAGATAGTGTAAGGTCAAAATGGTGCGATCGCGTTCTGGCAGCAGGCTGAGAAGATGCTGCACGCGTATCTCGGCCTGCTGGCCAGCACATTCCGCGCTATCGTTAGCCAGAATCTGTGCCTCAAGATCATTTAGCGAACGTGTCTCGTACTGGCTCTGCGTCAGCCAGTAGTCAGCAATTGTCGTGCGAGCCGTCGCGTAGAGCCAGCCGCGCGCACTTTCGGGGCTCTGATCCTCTCTGAGCCAGCGTAGCGCCTTGAGAAAGACCATGCTGGTCAGGTCCTCGGCCAGAGCGAGATCGCCAACTCTGCTATAGATAGACCGCTGAAGATCGGCGGCATATACGCGATAGATCTCCGCCAGCCAGTTTAAGCGATTTTGTCGGCGCGGGTGATTTGACGGCTGCATAGCGCTTGCCATAGATCCTTTCTGAGGCGCTCGGTTTTTTCATTGTGATATACAGGTAGGCGTTACATAACGACTCTTC
>JBDTHH010000621.1:0-5392 GCA_039937055.1 Ktedonobacteraceae bacterium
GGAGCCAGCGCGGCTCCAATACTGACTTCGACCTGGATGCACAGCCCCTCGATACTGAATGGCTCTTCGAGGACTGCCTGCAATACGTCTGCCGCCTGCCTGGCACTCTTCTCATCCGCCAGTGGAAGTAGGACCGCGAACTCATCCCCACCGAGCCGGGCCACAGTAGCCAGCGTATCAGAGGCATCCAGCGTCTCGCGGAAGCGCGCGCCAATCAGTTGCAAGATCAGATCGCCCTGCTGCTGGCCGAAGGTATCATTGATCTCTCTAAAGCGATTTACATCGAGCATGAGCAGGGCCGGGCCGCGCTGTGTGCTTGTAGCGGACTTGAAAGCTTGCTCTATATGCCCACAGAGCAAGGTGCGGTTGGGAAGTCCCGTCAGGGCATCGTACAATGCCTGGTAGCGCAGCGCTTCATCCATAGTGGTACGCTCTGTCACATCGGTCGCCACCCCAATTACACCGGTCAGTTGGCCTTCCGTGTCATGCAGGGGCGTGAACTGGGTCTCAAAAGCCAGCTTGCCTATATGAACCACCTCTTTCAGCGCTTCACCGGCAAGGGCACGGCGTATCTGTTCAAGCGCCTGCGGAATACTGCTATACAGATCAAAGACCGAGGTCCCGACCACCTGGCCCGGCTGCAATCCCAGGCGTTGCAGTCCCTGGCCCTCAGAAAGCGTGATGATACCATGCTGATCCATGGCGAAAAGCGCAATCGGCGCGTGCGAGATGACCATATGCAGGCGCGCCTCGCTCGTGTGCAGGGCCTCCTCTATCAGCTTGCACTCAGCCGCCGTTTTCTGCGCAACAGGGGTCACCATTGACAAAAATGAGAAGAGCGGACCAGAAGGAGCGCGCCTGGGACGAGAACCTGATCTATCGGGGCTGGGACCGGGGGCATAGCTACCGCTAGCCGCGGCACGGCGGCTGGCTGGAATGCGATCTCCACTCCGTTTCGCACGCAAGAGCGCCCTTTTATGGATAGTGAGATATTTCCTTATCTCCCCTGATGTACGTATGCGTTCATCGTGTTGCTGTTCCATAGATCTTGTACGCCCTTCTCCCATCAATATGATGTATCTGGCACCACCGTCTCTTTGTGTATCGACAACGATTGACTATATCTTTAATATAGACCTGTCCCTCTATATGTACCCCCTCCATGTGCCTCCCTGGGTCGCGTAGGGGCTATGGCTTGCCTCGCTCGCGTGAGCCTACACGGGACCCGGTTGTAAGACATCAGGTTAACGCCCGCACGCGGTTGTAAGACATTCGGGCTAATTTCCCCCGAAAAGCAGAAGCAGAGAAACAACCTGGTATACAATATTGCTAGATAATAATATCTAACTAGATGTTACAGGACAGCAGGACACATGGTTTTTCCTCGCATGGCTGCCGCCATCTTCGTGTTACTACTTATTGGTACACTGTCATTGCTCTGCATCAGCCCCGTGGCTCTGGCCGGACCAGGGCTGACATACAGCAGCAACCTGGAGCACGCGGATGGCAAGATTATAGATATAGAGCCTGGCATGAGTTTTGTGCTGAAGACAGGAAGCGGGCGCAGCCTTTACTTCCAGTGCGCAGGGCCATGCCGAACTCTGCTGGGGCATATGCAGCGGCATGAGCTTGAGAATGCCCATACCGATGTCTACTACGAAGAAGTGGGGACAGCCTTACTGGCCCTGGATGTAGATTAGCCTCATTCTGTAGCGGGCCGCTTGCGCGACCGCCAGGGAAGAGGCCCGCTACGCGATAATAGGGATGCGATAGTAAAGACGTTTGTTCATGGAAGCGAGTTGAGTAGTGCGATGAGGCAAGAGAAAGCAGATAGCCTGGTACCCGTGCATAACAAGGTGAGCAAGCCGCATGTTGATAGCGCGGATATCCTGATCATCGGCAATGGCATCGCGGGACTGACGGCCGCAATTGAGGCGCGCAATTTGGCCCCCGATGTGCGTATCGTCATGATTACTGATCAGAACCATCCGACGATTAATACGCCGGCCCTCAAGCAGTTCGCCATCGGGAAGTTGACGCGCGAGCAATTGCTGGCCTATCCACCGGGGACCGAGCGTACCCAGGGCATCCACCTGATCCACGGCCATGTCGAGGAGATTAACGCACAGGAGAAGTTCATCTCTCTGGCCGGTGGGCGCGGGTTTGGCTATGGCACGCTCTTGATCGCCACTGGGAGCGCGCCTAACAGCCTGCCCGCCAAGCTGCCGGGACGCGACTTCGATGGCGTGATCACTCTGCACCGCCTGCGCGACTACCTGAACCTGCGGCGGCGCCTGGGCGAGGTCAAAGAGGCCGTGGTGATCGGCGGTGGTTCGCACGCTATTGAGACGGTGATGGGCCTGCTTCACTGGGGCATCCATGTTCACTGGTTTATCCGCAGCCAGACCTTCCTGCCGCGTATGCTGGATGAGACGGCGTCTACGCTGGTACTGGAGCGTGTGCAGCAGGCGGGAGCCACGATCTACACGGGGACCGAGGCCATCGGCATCGTCGGACGCGTCGGCAGCGTTGCCGGAGTGGTTACTACCCAGCAGCAGTTCATTCCCTGCCAGTTGGTGGCTGCCTGCACCGGGACGAAGGCGGTCACCACGCTGGCGGAACACTGTAGTGTACCCATGAAGCATAAGAACGGCATCCTGGTTGATGAGCGCTTGCGCAGCAGCGTGCGCGATATTTACGTCGCCGGTGACGCCGCCGCGCTCAAAAATCCCCTGACCGGCGAGTACGAGCCGCGCGCGCAGTGGTATGCCGCCGTGCTCCAGGGCCGCATGGCCGGCGCCATGATGACCGGCCATCGCGAGCAGGTGAAGCAGACCTTCGGCGTACCCTGGCATGCCACCCAGCTCGGCGCCTTCTCGATGCTGATGGTAGGCAACCCCCTCGACACAGCGGCAGGCGTCACGCCGCTTACCGGCAGCAGCCGGGGCGGCTATCGCCGCATGACGCTGCTAGATGACCGGCTGGTGGGCTATCTCTCGCTGGGTACCGTGCAGCCCGATAGCCTGGCGATCAAGCGCATCATCGACGAGGGCCTCCCGGTCGGTGACATCACCAGAGAGCTACTCAGGGGCGATTTCGATGCGCGCAGATACTTCTCGCGCCAGCACCGCCACCAGGCGCGGGGTATGGTGACAACCGGACGGCTGCCCGACAGCGACCCGGCGCCGGCGTTCAGCAGTGGGCGACCCGCAGTCACACGACACCTATCTGATGCATCAGCCGGTGTCCGTCAGGCGCCGGCATTCAGCAGTGGGCGACCCACGGTCGCGCGGCCAACAACCGAGGTCCTGCCTTCGCCATTCGCATCACCTGCCGCGAGCGCCCCTGCCCGCCAGACGGCGCCTCTGCCAGAGCCGGAGGGCCGCCGGAGCCACGAGCAACCCTTCATTTACGAGTACGAAGCGGAAGAGATCAACCCCTTTGCCGGCGATCTGCCTTCGCTGGCACCTGAGGTGGTGGAATCGACGTTGGAAGCATTCCCGGACCAGAAACCACGCACTGCCTCAGGCAGCCTCTGGACATATAGCGACCAGAAGCCGGCGGCTAAGGTGCGGCAGCCCGCACGCAATCTCTGGTCATATGACGAGCCAAAGGGAAGGGGGCGCTAGGTGCCGAAACCCGTGCTACTTCATAAAACTGGTCCACAGGTGATGCAGGAATTGCAGGCCTGTATTGGTTGTAACGAGTGCCTGGTGGCCTGTCCCGCCCTCAACGAATCGCTTACGATCGATGTATTGAATCGCGAGACGCTGGCGGGACCGATCTCGCTGCCTGTGGCACGTTTTGCGCGCTCCTGCTACCAGTGTGGGGCCTGCGTGGCACCATGCCCCGTGGGACTGCATCGCGATGCTATGATGATGTGGCTCAAAGTCCGCTTGCTGCGTTCTGATCAGGAGAGGTACTAGCCAATGTCAGCCTTTCACCATGACTCGTCCTATGATTCTTTGCCCCCGCAAGACCCAGAAGAGAGAGGCTATCCCTGGCTGTTCCTCTACATCAAGCGACCAGGAGTGCTGCGCCTGCTGGTGTCGCTGATTCTCATCCTGGTGGGCTATGTGTTTTACCAGTGGTATAGCCGCTATGGCAGCGATCCCGCGCCCGATAGCGCTATCGGCTTTTTCTATGCCTTCGCAGGCATGCTCTGTGCGCTCCTGGCCGGCATCATGTATACGCGCAAGCGCCGCTCGCGCAAGCGGGTTGTAGGCCAGCTTCACGGTGCTCTGAGCTGGCATGTGTGCTTCGCCATCATGGCCGTGGCGTTCCTCTTCATGCATTCCTTTGGCAACTTCAACCCGCGCTCCGGCACCTATGCCCTCTACAGCATGATCGCCCTGGCGGTCAGCGGCTTCATTGGTCGCGCCCTCGACCGGATTATGCCCAGGTTGATCGCAGCGGAGGTGGACAAGGCCCTCACGGCCCAGGGTGATGATCGCATGGAAAATATCTCGCAGAAGTTGCAGTCGATTGTTGTCTATAATACAGAGAAGCTCAGTGGCTTTACAACCAGCACTTCCAGCGCGCCCGCTCGCGCTGGTGCGCCCCCTGCTCTGCCGGCAAACGGGCTGCCATTCACGCCAAATCCGCAGACGCTGCATACGCCCTGGGACCTGGCCTACATCTCGCTCGAACAGACCCCTCAAGAATTGAGTCGTGGCGAGCCACGTTACCGCTTCGTACCCGACAGGAAAAGCGCGTTGAACGCCCCCGGCGCCCTGATGCCCGGCGCTCAAGAACAGATGACGGCGCTGCAAGAGGTGCAGAAAGCCCTGACGCGCGAGCAGTTTTATCGCTATATTATCCGCTACTGGCGCGTCTTCCATATCGCCCTGGTCCTGGTCACCCTGGGCCTGACGATCTGGCACCTCGTCTATGCCGCCCAGTTGCTGATCCCGGTATATTTTCATTGATCCAGGGCGCGCCTGATCTGCTCGGCGCGCCCGCTCAACCCGCGTCGTTCGCTCACCTGCAACTGTAAATCGAGAGGTGGCACGCGTAACTCGTACCTGTGCCAGCGTACCGTCTCCATCCGGCTGGCCGCCACCGGACCAAAATCGGTGATCTCAGGTTCATCTACAGCGGGATCGACGCCTCCCACCCATTCCACGCGGCCATGGATGAACGCCCGGCCGAACCAGTTGCAGATCCAGCCCCGCGCATCCTGCACAGGCTCAATCAAATAATCCGCAAGCACTTCTCCCAGCGCCAGCGCCCCAGCGTCATCGGTGGCAAGGTCGAGGTCACGAGGCGCGACTGCGAGCCCGCGCACCGCCAGTGCCGCGCTACCAACAAGCCACCAGTCGATATTGTGTGACTGCGTTTTTTCAAGCAGCATCAGCAGCGCCTGCTCCCAGGGAAAGGGATGAAGTTTCGC
>JBDTHH010000622.1:0-8955 GCA_039937055.1 Ktedonobacteraceae bacterium
CCACTGATGATTGCGTTGCTTGGCATCGTCCTGCGCGGGGCGGGGTTCATCTTTCACACGCATACACTGCGAGCCGAGGACCTGTTCACGCGCCTATGGAGCCGGGTCTTCAGTACCAGCAGTCTGCTCACCCCCTTCTTTCTGGGTGCCGCAGCGGCCGCCGTCGCCAGGGGCCAAATACGCATCTCCGGCATTCAGCCCCTGGATACACTTAGCGAGTGGATCTCGCCCTTCTCCCTGGCGATGGGCGTCATGGCGGTGCTGCAATGCGCCACCATCGTCGCGGTCTACCTGGCTGCGGAGGCCCGTGCTACCGGTGAGGATGACTTTGCGGCCTCCTACAGGCTCAAGGCGCTCTTCCCCGGCATCATCACCAGCGTCCTGGGCGCGCTCTGTATCGCTCTTTCCATAACGCAGGCGCCCTGGCTCTGGCAGGGTCTGCTTGTCCTGCTCGCCTTAGCGAGGCGCAGCTATCGCCTGGCCAGCCTCTTCGTGATCCTGCAAACAGCCTTTATGCTGACCTCCTGGGGTGTAGCGCAGTATCCCTATATCATCCCGCCCGCGCCCACTATCGAGCAGGCAGCCAATGCCCCGCAGGTGATCGAGACGCTACTGATCGTGATGGGCATCGGCATGCTGATCGTAGTGCCTGCCATTCTCTACCTGTTTATGGTCTTCAAATGGTCGCCCGCCGCTGTGATTGCTGGTTCGCGCCCTCAAGAGGGACCTGGGACCGAATAATCTCCAGCCCCCCTTGCAACCCCTTAAATCCTCGGCAAAAATGTCTGAGGAATTATAATTTGAGATCTTCGATGACTGCGTTTGCGGATACGACGCGGGCCTGGCGTGGGAAGACCTTCTGGGTAAGAACACGATGGACTTCAGCGTCGCCATCGGCACAGCAGTCTTCGACGACAAGCAGGTCATAATCCATGTCAGCGGCCCAGCGGACTGTTGAGAGGACGACACCACTCGTAGCGAGGCCACACAGGATGAGCGAGGTAACATCGTGCGCGCGTAGAATCGTGTCCAGAGGAGTCGTGCTGAAAGCGCCCACACGATGTTTGGCAAGCACAATCTCGCCGGGGCGAGGTCCAACTTGCGGGTGAATCTCCGTCTCAGGACTACCAGCGAGCATACGACCAGACCCGAGGATAGCGGAGAAGGAGCGGTTGCGGGGACTCACCTCGGGATACCCCTCACGAAAACTGACCACAATGTAGATAATTGGCAGGTCAGCAGCGCGGGCAGCAGCAAGGACAGCAGCAGTTTTATGCAACAGGTCTGGATAGTTCTCAATGACCCTGGAAACAATACCGTTCTGATAATCCATAACCAGGAGTGCTGTATGCTTACGATCTAAGGTCAATGCGTCGGTCATATGTTTTTACTTTCTCCCTAAACTTTCTCTGTCGATTACTTGTTGGAAATAGTGGCAGAAGCGCGTTGCCTGGCCTCATCCTGAGGCTCAGGCCGGGTCTCACGTGTGACAATCTGGGCCTTGCCACGCAGCAAGGACGCTAAAGCCGCGACCAGAGACATTATAACAGAGAGGTAGAAGACACTGTGCAGGCCGATAGACATCGGGTACGAGATGAGGTTGGGGAAGAATTCATGGCCCAACAACACTGTGCGTTTCGCAGCCGGCAAGGCTTGCTGTACTGTACATTGAGTGGGAGCAGAGTTCCCATCGGATTGTAGCCCAGGAAGACCGCAAAAAGTGCCGATGTTGGTGGCAGATGCGCAAGCTTCGCCGCCACGCTGGCCGGAACCCCCGCGTTGATCAGGCCGCTCGAAAGTGTCGTGGGCAGGCTTGTAGCCAGGCCGGATGTAATCAGGCTGAAGAAGACACCGAGACTTACAATTGTACCTGAGTTCTGAAGCGTTGAGCGCATACCGGAAGCCACGCCACGCTGTTCCGGGGGGACACTCCCCATCACCGATGATGTATTGGGTGAAGAGAACATCCCCTGTCCAATGCCAAACATGAAGAGGATCAGCGCGAACCAGATGTACTGCGTGACCAGGAGCGTGGCCGTCACCACCATGTAGCCCAGCAGCAGCCAGAGAAAATAGCCGGTCTCACCCGGCGCAAGTGGATCAATGTGAATACCCTTGAAGATCACCGGCAACGAGATCAAGACAATGCTTGAATCGATCGTCGCCATCAACACGCCAAGGGTCGTATTTGTCAGTGCCACCCACTTATAATGTGGGCCGACAGGTCGATTCCGGCGCGCTAAGCGCTCGAACCTCTCAGCATTGCGCTCCGCTCCATTCTGTGCTTCAGTCTGCATACTCGCCTCATTCCTTCTATAAAGGCCTGCTCTGGGAGCGTGGTAAGCCTGCCCCAAGCGCTCTACCTTCCACTCATTATAGGACCCAGCCGAGAATTTGTACGCGTCTGGCTGAGGACGCGGCAACCCGCAGAAATACAGGAGGCACGAGATCCCCTTGCGAGAGCGGCATGGCTCGTACTAGCTCCCCCTGCTTCCTAACACGAAGAACGTGTCCGAAACTAGCGCGCAGCCACACAAAACAATGCTCAACGAAGACAGGTTTTTACGCAACCTCGCTGATTCAGGATACAATATATATATAAATACACATGTTACTCTATACAAGGAGGTCCTTCTTTACAGTCTATCGTGAACATGCCAGCTTGATTGAGCATAAAGCAAGTGTTCACCTGATGCGCAACGAGATTGCATAGCTGAAGAATATATGAGGGAGACGGGGAAAGAGAGAAGATGAGCAAATCTTGTAGACGCTCCGACAGAGCCAATAGGTGCCTACAAGATGGAACCCATTGGCTCTCTGCCCCTAAAAGAACACCCGATCAGTTGCGATCTGGCGTGAACAGTTGACCGGGTGCCAACTGCTGCACCCCGACAACGAATTGCATGATATCCGGGATCGATCCAGCTACGGTCAGTTCCACAGGAGGATACGACGATGGTCGTACGGAGGTGCCTAAGCTTGCCGCTTCGCTGGCCCAGGCGGAGGTAACCCATGCCGCGTAGGGAACGAAGGTTGCCACTCCCCGCCTGGCTGGACGGCGGCGGGCATTTCCAGTATTGATCGGAGTTACGGCTATCTTCTCGGCATAAGCAGCCACTAGCTTGCGCGCATCCACTGTCAATACCACCTGCGGACGGGGATCGCAGGCGGCTCGCTGCCGATTGAGCCGCGCCGGGTCGAGCCAGAAAAAGACTCGGGCATTGATGAGGGCGTACCATTCGGATGGGGCTATGCCGATCAAGCAGGTTGTTAGGGTCGCCAGAGGCATGGGCCGCTGATCACGAAGCTGAACACCGTTCGGCAGTTCGGTATGCGTCAATCTCTGGTGCTTCTCCAATCTTTCCCGGTTCTCTCCGATGATGCCCGCGAGATCCAGAAGTGCGCTGGCGCAGTGCAGACCGTCCCGCTGGATCGCGGGCCAATTGGCAGCTTCAGCCATATGATAGAGAGAGGTAAGTTGAATCATTCCTTATTTATCGGCTTTCTGGCCTCAAGAACTCCTCAAAGGGCAACGTCGTGTGGCTCTACGTGCGATCGAATCTCCTGTTCATGCGTTTCCCCCCAAGTCGCAATGGTCCTGCTCCATGATAGCATACCTGTGAATCAGAGCAATGAACTCCCCTGGCACTTTCCAAAGAGATGATACAATAGAGAGCAAGAAACATCCAGGCAGCCGTTCTGGAACAACCAGGAAACGGCTAGATCTGATTCAGGAAAGCGCACATACATGGCCAACTTCGTGAAATCGCCCTGTGAAGAGGGCGTTATTCGTTCTGCCTCTGAAACGACACCTTGTTCCCCCCATGTCGGGATATGGGTGCTTGTCGCCACCATTCTTGGATCAAGCATGGCTTTTATTGATGGCTCCGTCGTCAATGTCGCCCTGCCTGTCATCCAGAGAGACTTCAACGCCACATCTGCCGATGTGCAGTGGATTGTGGAGACCTATGCGCTTTTCCTGGCCGCTCTCATTCTGGTAGGAGGCTCCCTGGGTGATCACTTTGGACGACGGCGCATCTTTGCCATAGGAGTCGCGCTCTTCACCCTTTCCTCCGTCTGGTGTGGACTCTCGCCCAATGTGCTACAACTGATCCTCGCGCGAGCCGCTCAGGGCATAGGCGCGGCCCTGCTGGTCCCAGGCAGCCTGGCAATTATCAGCGCCTCGTTCAGCGACGAGCAGCGCGGGCGCGCCATTGGCACCTGGTCAGGTTTTTCCGCCCTCACTACCGTGGTGGGTCCGGTGCTTGGGGGCGTATTAGTCCAGTATGCCTCCTGGCGCTGGGTCTTCTTTCTCAATGTCCCGCTGGCGATCATCGTGCTGGTCGTCCTCTTCTGGCGCGTGCCTGAGAGCCGCGATACCGCTGCTTCAGGCAGACTGGATTGGTGGGGGACGCTGCTGGTGACGCTGGGGTTAGGCACGCTGGTGTATGGGCTGATTGAGGCGGGCTCCCTGGGCTTCGGCACTCCCCTGGTGCTCGGCGCACTGGCGATAAGTGTTGTCGCGCTACTCGCATTCCTGCTGGTAGAGGCGCGTAGCCCCGCCCCGATGGTTCCGTTGACATTATTCCGTTCGCCTACCTTTAGCGGCGCGAACCTCCTCACACTCTTGCTGTACGGCGCGCTCAGTGGCGTCATGTTCTTCTTCCCATTCAATCTCATTCAAGTGCAGGGGTATTCTCCTACCTTCGCGGGCGCGGCCTTCGTTCCGTTCATCCTGCTGATGTTTCTGCTGTCGCGCTGGGCCGGAGGGCTGGTACACCGCTATGGCGCGAAGCTCCCGCTGGTGATCGGACCCGTGATCACGGCTATCGGCTTTGCTCTCTTTGCACTACCGGGTATTGGAAATGGGGCAGGCAGCTACTGGACCACCTTTTTCCCGGCCGTGCTCGTCATGGGCCTGGGCATGAGCATCACTGTGGCTCCGCTTACGACAACGGTGATGGGAGCCGTCGAACAACGCCATGCCGGGATTGCTTCTGGGATCAATAATGCGGTATCCCGCACAGCCGGGCTGCTGGCTATTGCCGTCTTAGGAATTGTGGCCTTCGCGGTCTTCACGAGTAGCCTTGATAGCCACCTGGCGACACTGCACCTGTCCCCTGATGTGTACCACGCGATTGATGTACAACGCGCCAGGTTAGCCGGCATCACCATCCCCACCAATGTGAGTGCTGGGGAGCAAGCGGCGCTCAAGCGCGCCATCGATGAGTCTTTTGTGAGCGCGTTTCGACTGGTCGCGCTGCTTGGCTCAGCCCTGGCTCTGCTGAGCGCGATCAGTGCCTGGTTGCTGGTTGAAGGGAAGAAACTGGAACCAGCAAAAGATTCAGTATCAGAATCACAGGCTTCAAAGGTTGTAGCAGATGAACAAGAATCTCAGACATCCGCGAACTGATCTGGTATGAAGCTCATTCTCACCCTTGGCAATTGTGCGTTCTCTACTGCGAGGTCACTGTCCAGGTCCCATGGCCAGCACCCGTATCGCATTGGCTCTGGCTTCCCTGGATCAGGCTACAATAGCTACCATTGAGACTACCATCAGGTTGTACTATTCCCTGGAAAAGTATAGGGGCAATGCTTGTATCCGTACTGAAGACGGTAAACTGGATATTGTTGCTCATATCGATACTTCCCGTAAAAGGACCATCTCCTTGCCACGGCCAAGCCAGTGTAAATTGACCATTGATAGAATTCAGGTTCTGATTGATTGAGAGTGCCATAGTAGAATATTTATCTACACGAGTATTATGGATTGGGCCACTATAGTTGCCTATGATACTTGGGTAGCCGGAAGGATTCTGCGTCACAGCGGTTGCGGTTGGAGTTGGTGTCGATGTGGCTGTTGGCTGCGGCCTGGCGGTTGGGGCTGGTACTAATGTAGCTGGAGGTACGGCTGTTGGCTGCGACCTGGCGGTTGGGGCTGGCGCCGATCTAGCTGGGGATGTGGCTATTGACTGCGTCCCAACGGGTGGAGCTGTGGAGTGGGAGGTATTCACCGTAGTGATGGCACTCAGGGATGAGGCGGTACCATTTGTGCCTTTATTCAATTGCAGGCCAACAAGCATACCCCCAATGAGTACGATGAGAACCAGGAGGATGCCAATGAAGAACAGCCAGGGTTGGAGCCTGTTTCCTGAGGTAGGATAGGGCATGACCGGCTGTGTGAACCTCCCAGACAAGAGTTCTCCACTTGAAAGCTCACTTCTTCCCCTTATTGGGACAGAGAGTCCTGAACTCGCGTGTACTGTCTGGTCGATTGGCACTGGCATGACTCGTGGGGGCGATATCCTGGTTGGAGCATTGCGCTCCTGGGTTTCTGAGAGGTAACCCGCATCAGCAACAGCGTTCTGTAGTACATAGGCCATTTCACCTGCTGAAGCGAAACGATCTTCGCGTTTTTTGGCAAGAGCCTTTTGGATGATACTATCCAGCGCTGGTGGAATAGTAAGACTCATGTGATGCAAGGAGGGCGGAGGCTCTTGCAGATGTTTTGCTGCGACTGCAAAGGGCGTATTCCCTTTGAAGGGCACATCGCCGCTGAGCATCTGGAAAAGCACAATGCCCAGGGCATAGATGTCGGCGCGGTGATCAACTGCCTCGCCACTGAGCATCTCTGGCGCCATATAGCCCGGTGTCCCCAGAAGCATGCCTGTGGCGGTCAACGCTGCTCTCAAGGTGCTATCACTCTCCTGGATCATGTGCGCAATGCCGAAATCGGCCAGCACCAGGCGACCATCAGTAGAGAGGAGAAAGTTGCCAGGCTTTAAATCACGATGGATCACTCCTTGAGCATGGGCATAATCGAGCGCGGCAGCCGCCTGGTTGATGAAAGCGACCACTTTTGGGAGAGAAAGGGTCCCGTTTTGGGCTAACATGTCACGGAGACTGCCACCAGGCAGGTAGGGCATCACCAGATAGGCCATCCCGTCTTGTTCGCCGTACTCATAGATGGGGATGATATTGATCTGTTCGAGTCTGGCAATGACATCGGCCTCGCGCCTGAAGCGGGTCAGGAATTGATGATATAACGAGCTATTGGGGGTGATATTGGGGAGCAGGACCTTGATGGCCACAAAACGCGAAGGCCGGCGCTGTTTGGCGAGATAGACTGCACCCATCCCTCCCTGGCCGATAGGTTTTTGGAGCACGCTGGTTCCCAGGGTTTTGCCAGCGAGATTATCGGCAGTATTCTTCATCGCTTCCCTCCACGAAGTTTTACATGCACAATCGCTATAGCTTTATTTCTACTTCCTAAATGGGGTTCGCGTCTTTCCCTCTGCATGCTGGCTACTTAATCAGTATATCAGTATGCACAAAAGGGATAGCTTCGTGCGTGGTATCGTGGTATCCTGGAGGATACATGCACAATCCCCTTGTGTTATACTCTTGTTACATAGAAGCAGTCACAACGCCTTGCCTATCAGGAATCGTACCGGGAGTAGGAGGAAGTCTTTCTGATGCGAGATATTTCACTACCTGAAGGAGCGCCACTGGCGGATACGCTGCAATCCGCCGTCGCGGAGGCCATGCAAGTCGGCTCCAGGGTGCAGCCATTCAGCCACGAGAGCGTCACCAAGGCGCCGCGCATCCGTGACGCGAAGGTTGTTCACAGCGTCTGCCCTTATTGCGCGGTGGGCTGTAGCCTGAATGTGTACGTCAGGGACGGCCGGGTGATCGACATCGAGGGCAACCCCGATAGCCCCATTAATCACGGGACGCTCTGCCCCAAGGGCGCGGCAACTTTCCAGTACACGGTGAACTCCAATCGCCTGACACATGTGCTCTACCGGGCGCCGTACAGCGATCACTGGGAATCCAGGTCGCTTGAATGGGCCATGGAGCAGATCGCGCAGCGCGTCAAGCAGGCGCGCGACGAGACATTTGTGGAGCGGCTGCCCGATGGACGCGAGGTCAATCATACCCTGGGCATCGCCTCGCTGGGAGGCGCCACGCTCGACGTTGAAGAGAACTATTTGATGAAGAAGCTCTTCACCGGCGGATTGGGCATGGTGTCGATCGAGAACCAGGCCCGTATATGACACAGCTCGACGGTACCCGGTCTGGGTACATCGCTCGGGCGCGGCGGAGCCACGACCTTTCCGCAGGACCTCGTCAATAGCGACAGCATCTTGATCATGGGCAGCAACATGGCGGAGGCCCATCCGGTGGCGTTCGCCAACGTCGTCAAGGCCAAAGAGCGGGGCGCACAGGTGATTCACGTCGATCCGCACTTCTCGCGTACATCGGCGCTGGCAAATCTGTATATCCCGACGCGCGCCGGGTCGGACATTGTGTTCCTGGGAGCGATCATTCGCTACCTGCTGGAGAACAAGGCCTACTTCCATGACTACGTTGTGCATTACACCAACGCCGCCACCCTGGTACGCGAAGATTTCCGCGATACCGAGGAGCTGGACGGCCTCTTCTCCGGCTACGATGCTAAGACGGAGACCTACACCGACCAGAGCAGTTGGGACTATGAGCGCGACGCCGCTGGGAACCCTAAAACCGATTTGACGCTACAACACCCGCGCTGTGTCTTCCAGGTCATGCGCCGCCACTTCGCGCGCTACACGCCAGAGATGGTGGAGCAGGTATGCGGTGTGCCACAGGAAAGATGGCTGCAAGTCGTGCGCACACTGGTGGAGAACTCCGGTCGTGAGCGCACAGGGGCCATATGTTACGCCGTCGGCTGGACGCAGCAATCGAAGGGCGTGCAGATCATTCGCAGCGCAGCTATCATTCAGCTCTTGCTAGGCAATATCGGACGGCCCGGTGGAGGCATCATGGCCCTGCGCGGGCATGCCTCCATCCAGGGGTCCACCGACGTGCCGACGCTCTACGACCTGCTCGCGGGCTACATGCCGCAGCCAGCCGCTATCGTCGAAGCGGAGCCACAGAGCGAGAACGCGCCGACGGGAACCACCTGGGGTCAGC
>JBDTHH010000623.1:0-3031 GCA_039937055.1 Ktedonobacteraceae bacterium
TGAGCACAACACGGTCAGCATTGGGGGAGGCCGCCAGTAATTTGTCCATCCAGGTGTCATAGCCGCCGCCATTCTCGATTACAATACTGGCATTGCTGATCGTTATGGCGTTCTGTACGCTGGACTCGTATTGATGGGGATCAACGTTGGGATCGGAGAGGACGCTGGTCACAGAGACATAGGCGCCACCGATCTGCTTGAAGAGGTCACCATAGAAGTTTTCCGCCGCCACAATCGGAATGCCTGTCACTGGCCCAGTTGAAGCCGAGAGGTTGCCCCCCTTCGGTGTGGGCGCGGCACAGGCGCCCACCAGCCAGAGCGACAGGCATAGGAATAGCAGCCACGGTGTGCTTTTTATCTTACTATGCATAACGGTTGTTCACCCTTGAGTATAATTGATACCAAGTATCGTTAATCAGAGTATAGCACGGTGGACTCTGGCCTGTCAACGTACCGTAAGCGGATCATGTTCCCTCGCCCTCGCAGGGGAAGGTTTGTTTATAGGGCATTTTACAAGATATTCTATTTGTTGAGAAGAAAGCGCACAAGATGTAATCTTGTGTTTCTCACACTGGCACCTTTTCTATGACTCTGCAAACAAAGCTACCCTTGTGCCTTGCCGTTTCTTTATTATAAAATGATCTCGCGTGTTCTAAATATAACAGCACCAGAAAGAAGGAGCAACGTTTATGGAGGCTATTCAGCTTAATAACGGACGTTATCATGTAGCGCGCGCTTCCCATAGGTATGCCTGTGGTGGCATTTTCGTCACCCCTGATCCTCCGCAGGTTGGAGTCGCCACTACGCTTGGCCTGTATCTAAAGAATGCGGGAACTGAACCGGTCACGGTCAGCCGCGTTGAGACGATGGTGGCGCAGTTTGGTATGGGAGTTGGCTGGGAGCAATTGCCGCCGCTTGGGCCGTTTCACCTGCCAGCCAATCCTGAGCATGTAGAAGAGATAACCTGTGAATGGACGCCCCTTACCGGCGGACATCGCTGTGTGCGGGCACTTATTCACGTAGAGACCCTGCCCCAGCCGCTGCGTGTTGGACGCAATCTGCAAGTAATCGAATCGCAGGCGGAAAGATCGCATTGGCATGTACCTTTCCGCCTGGGCAACCCGGAGGCCGAGCGCAAACCCGTTGTCCTGGAGATTGCTGGGAACATGCGCGATGTGATTGATGCGCATGTGCTGGTCAACTCGCGCCTGGCACGTCCTGGTGAGCCGATCTGGCTTGATCCCAGGGAAGAGGTGGACGCGGCTCTGCTCGTGCGAGCGCGTACAGGGAGCGCCCTCGCCAGCACCAACACCATAGAGGCAACCATCGATGGGCGCTTTGTCGATGGCATTCAGGTAGTCGTTCATAGACCCGCACACATCATGCATCCGGCTCATGCCTTCGCTTCTCCTTCCAGTGGAGAGCTGCAAGAGCGTATGCTGGACGAGGTCGTTGTCGCAGCGGGAAGGTAAATGGTTTCACCTGAGTTGCTCCTACGCGGAGCTGCTCACCAACGTTATCGGAAGGCGCGGAGACTGCATTGTTTGGGGCGTATGCTGCTATAATGGTAGCAGGCAGAGCCTCAGGCTTCATTCCTGATAGAATGCTATCAGGTTGTAAACAGCGCAACTTCATTGCAGAAGGAAGAAGAGTATATGCAGTCCGACATCCCATCTTTTGGCCTTCCGGTGCGTTGGGGTATCCTCAGCGCGGCAAACATCGGCGTCAAGCGGGTAGGCCCCGCCATTCATGCCTCCTCGCATGGAGAACTTCTGGCTATCGGGAGTCGCAATCCCCAGCGCGCGCGGACATTATTTGCCTTCGCCCCCAATGTACGCATCTATGATGACTACGATAGTCTGATCAACGATCAAGAGATTGAGGCCATCTACAATCCCCTGCCGAACAGCCTGCATGCTGAATGGACGATCAAAGCCCTGCGCGCCGGCAAGCATGTGCTGTGCGAGAAGCCGCTGGCTGTCACGGCGGAGCAGGGCGCTTCCATGGTGCAGGCCGCGCGCGAAAATGGATTGCTGCTCATGGAGGCCTTCATGTATCGCTTCCACCCTCAAATCACCTGGGCGCTGGACCAGATTGCCGCCGGGCGTATCGGGCCGGTCAAGCTGGTGCGATCTTCCTTCTCTTTCGATGTGCGCCCGCGCCCCAACGATATCCGGCTCCAGGCCTCGCTGGCCGGTGGCTCGTTGATGGATGTCGGCTGCTATCCTGTGAACCTCTGCCGCGCGATCTATGGTCACACACCCCTCGCTGTAGGCGCCCGTGTCTACGCGTCTTCCGCCGGCGAAGTTGAGCGCGCTACGACCGCCATTCTAGATTTCGGCCGCGGCCGCTTCGGCCTGATCGATTCGAGTTTTGAGCTGCCGACGCGCCAGGTGGCGGAGATCATCGGCGAAGCTGGCACGATCATCATCAATACGCCGTTTACACCCGGAAACACGGAGACGGCCGTCTCACTCGCCTCTAACGAGCAAACCATTACTCAACGCTTCGCGCATACCGATCAGTACCGGCTTGAGGTAGACTACTTCTCCTCCTGCCTGCGTTCCGGGCGCCCGCCCATCCTGCAACTGGAGGAGACCCTGGAGAATCTCGCCACCATCGAGGCGATCTATCGCTCCGCCGGCTATCCCTGGCCTATTAGCGAAAAATAGGCAAGATATTCGCTAAAATACGCGCTATATACGCTAAATAGATACCATCATTTGTAGGGTCCCGAATTATTGCGCCCAACACGATAATTCGGGACCCTACGACAATGTGTAACACGCTTGCGTACTCCTTATATAGGAGCAGAGAAATACGTGAGTTTATCAGAAACATTCTTCATATTTGCTCCAATAACATGGAGAAACAGAAAGAGAGAGAAAAATATGCTACTCTTGAAACGCGTAGCCATTATGACTATCAGCGTTGTGGCGCTGCTGGTATTTGCGGCTTGCGGTTCCAGTCCTACTACCACGACGGCCAGCACACCGACGACTGCGCCGGCCGCACCGACCACCGCGCCGAC
>JBDTHH010000624.1:0-12054 GCA_039937055.1 Ktedonobacteraceae bacterium
ATCTAAACACAGCCAGTATTCTTTCTGCGTTAGGATTCATCCACAACAGAAGAGAAGAGTATACTCACGCTGAATCCCTTCTTCAGCGCGCATTGCTCATCCAGGAGAAGGCTTTGGGATCAGATCATCTCGACCTGGCAGATACGCTCAATAATCTAGGTTATTCCTCTTTTGTACAAGGGCTTTACAGCCAGGCAGAGGCCTATCATAAGCGCGCATTGGCCATCCGTGAGAAGACATTAGGTCCAGAGCATTCCGACGTCGCATTGAGCTTAAGTAACTTAGGGAAGGTCTCTTTTGCACAAGAGCGCAATCAACACGCAGAAGGGTTCCATCAGCGCGCGTTGGCCATTCGCGAGAAGGCTTTAGGACCTGAGCACTTTGTTGTGACATACGATCTTCTCGGCTTAGGGAAACTCTCGATGCGTCAGGGAGACTATTATCAGGCAGAACGCCTCCTCAAGCGGGCACTTGCCATCCGTGAACAAACGCGGGAAGAAGATCACCCTGATATCGCAGAGTGCTTCGTCCTCCTGGCCGTTTGTCGGAAAGAAGCAGATGCTCAGGAATAGTATAGGAGGTCGAGTATTAGCTCATCCTCACCGCTCCATCCTGGCTTGCACGCGTTCCATAGCCTGGGCCATCGTGGGTATGCCGCTGGTGCCCTCGTGTTCGACGGAGAGCGAGGCGACGCAATTGGCAAAATCGACGGCGGCGCCTGGGATGTGATGCTTATAGAGGTGCGTGAGGAAGGCAGCGGCGAAGACATCGCCGGCTCCAGTGGGGTCTACCTCCTGGGTGGCGTAGGCAGGGAAGCGTGTGGCGACCCCCTGTTGGAAAAGTGTGGCGCCGTGGCGGCCGTCGGTAGCCACGAGCAGGGGGACGAGGTGACTCCAGCGCGCCAGGATGGCGTCGGCTTCGGCGCGATTGCCATCGGCGAAGGGCAGCAGATCGTCGTGGCTGAGGATGAGTACGTCGAGATTGGGCAGCAGCGTCTCGGCGGCACTCCAGGGAGTGGGCCAGACACGGCCATCGTGGTCCCAGCGGCGCAGCCAGCCCTGGGGCGTCGCTGCGAGAATGGCACCGGACCGGCGTGGGAAGAGGCTCACGAAGCCGGGGGCCAGTTCCTGGGCCAGTGGGCCAAGCAGGACCACCGGCGCGCCTCTCCAGGCGGCGGGCACGTCTTCGGCATCTAGATCGTCGCCGCGCGCGCGCAGATACTGCGTGCGGAAGCCTTCGTGGTAGCGATTATCGAAGGTTGTCGTCATCGCAGAGGGACGCACGGCGAGGCCGATCTCCGGTAGACGCCCCGGCAAGTCAGCGACCAGTTCGGGGTCAGCGCAGGTCACGATAGCTGACGCCAATCCCAGATGATAGGCGGTCAGGGCGGCAAAAGTCACCGTGCCACCTAATGAGAAGCCACTATCGGGATGTACATCCCGCGTTACATGGCCAATAGCCAGGAATTCAGGAGTCTCCCCCTGTATCCCTTGAAGCATGGAGGACATCGCGCACCTCCGTTCCATAATCGTATCATCGAAGGGCACAGGCCAGTATTTCGTGTAGGGGCGCCGCTCGCCTGCGCCCTGCTCGCCTGCCCCTGCGCCCTTCATCCTACCCCCACATCCTTCTCATCCCCAAATATGTTAGCGTCCTGGTCGTTTGAGAGAGATCACCACGCGGCGTTCGTCGCCTTCGCCGATGCTTTCCGTGCTGATATCCTTGCTGTCGGATAGGGCGATGTGAACGATGCGTCGTTCGTGGGGGGGCATGGCTTCGAGCGCGATGGAGCGACGATAGTTGCGCACCTGCTGCGCGACGCGCAGGGCCAGAGAGCGCAGGTTCTCCTCGCGACGCTGGCGGTAGTTTTCCGCGTCCACGATGATGCGCATACGATGACGGGTGCGATGGCTGACGATCAGGTTGACCAGCAGTTGCAGGGCCGAGAGCGTCTCGCCGCGCCGCCCGATCAGCAGGCCCAGGTTGTCATGAATGCCGTGGATATTGAGCGTGAGCGGCTCCGTGGAGCGCACCTGGACAGTGGCGTGGATGTTCATGTAGTGCAGGACATGTTGTAGCACATCGACGGTGACCTCGACATCCTCGCGCGAAGGCTTCTCAACATCCTGTAGCTCGCCCTCTGCCACGCTGACATCGTCGCCGGTGAATGCAAGTTGCTCCTGGGAAAGGTCCGCCGCGCCCATAAAGGCCACGGGTTCTCCCTCCTCAAGCTCATCTTCCTCGAACTCGTCTTCGTCCTCGTCGAACTCCTCATCATCCTCCAGTTCGTCTTCATCCTCTAGCTCTTCATCATCTTCTAACTCTTCCTCGTCCTCCAACTCCTCATCATCTTCCAGCTCTTCCTTGTCCTCTACCAGTTCCTCTTCGGGATAAAGTTCTTCGTCATCGGTGCCCAGGATAGCGTCAGCCATTTCGGGAGTAATCACAGCACTGATAGTGACTGGGCGCGCTGTCACACGGACACGCGCTTCCTTACTGCCCAGGCCAAAGGTTCCTCGCGATGCTTCTTGCAAGACAGTGATCTCTACCTCGTCTCGCCGCTTTCCCAGGCGTGCCAGGGCCTGCTGTACCGCTTCATCGACACTCTTACCGCTAGCCTCTATACTTTCCACTGCTTACTTGCCTCCCTTGAACTATATAAGATTGCAGGGCGTCTTCGTCCACATCCACCTGTTTTGTACGGCCACCGTAGCCACCCGCTTGCACGGTGGAACGATGCGATAGAGGCTCCGTATGGCTACCGTAGCCACCGACTTGCGCGGTGAAACGGTGGGATACAGAGACCCCCTGCAACCAGATTCAGCCACCTGACGGATTCCTCCTGGGTACTGTACCGCTGCGCCGGCGGGCCGATGCGCTGCTCCCTCGGGGGCGGCGCCGGGCGGTCCCTGTGCGATTATGGACGTTGCGCCCGATGGGGCCGGTACCGTTGTTGTTCGTGAACCCTGAGTCCTCGCCTTCAACGTCGCGCAAGACTCGTGTTTCCGCTTTAGAATCGCCTGTATACGTTGTGCCGCCATCGCTACCGGACTTGCGGGTCAGATTGGGTTTCACCAGGAGCGCGCCCCAGCCAGTGACGAAGTACTGCTGCACCAGCATAAAGACCGAGCCGGTCGTCCAGTAGAGCGCCAGGCCAGCAGGGAAGGTCCAGCCAGTGAAGACGATGATCCCAGGCATGATGTACTGCATCATCTTCATGGTCTGCATCTGCTGCGAGATGGGATCTTTAGAATCTTTGCCATCGCTGCTAGGAATTGCCGCGTTCTTGGGCTGCGCCATACGCAATTGGATAAAGGTCGCCAGGCCGGCCAGGACGGGTAGAATATGCGTTGGATCAGGGATGGCCAGCGAGAAATGCATGTTGGGACCCAGGAATGTGAACCAGTCCAGGAACAGATTAGGGAAATGGGCAAACTTTGGCAGGAACGGGTAAATGAAGCCGTTGAGATGCGTCAGTGGGACCAATCCCTTGAGATTCGCATCGTCGATCACCGCACGCATCGCGAAGTACAGACCATACAACACGGGGAACTGCACCACCAGCGGGAGACAACCGGCTAAGGGGTTGACACTATACTCTTTATACAGGGCCTGCATCGCCATCGATTGCGCGCGCTGGTCGTTTTTATAGAGTTTCCGCAGTGCTGTCATCTGCGGCTGAAGCTCCTGCATGGCTTTCGTCGACTTGAGTTGTTGCAGGGTCAGCGGGAACAGAATCAGGCGAATGACAACCGTCAGGACGACGATCGACAGGCCGAAATCGCTAAAGAGATGGTATAGCAGCATCAATACATTAAAGATCGGCTGCGTAAACGCAACATTAATAAAGTCACTCACGGGATTTCTCCTGCCTTCCTAGATCTAGTCCAGGCGTTCTGGGACTGGATCATAAAGATCTCCGTGATAAAATGGATGACAACGCGCGATGCGTGTAACCGTCATCCAGCCTCCACGGAAAAAGCCAAAGCGCTGAATTGCCTCGTATCCATATTGCGAACACGAGGGAGTAAAACGACACGATGGAGGCAGGACAACCGACAGCGTGTGCTGATAAAGACGAATCAGAAAAAGTGCTATGTATTTCACTGCCGCTGACCTTCGGTTCCTTCTTCAGTCAAAAGACTATCCGGTCTAGGGAGAGCTTCGAGAAGTCGTGCCCGACGCAATAAAAAACGTATATCTTGTTCAAATGTACGTACATCAACGTTCAGAGCCCGGCCCCTGACACCAATCACAATATCCAGACCACCAAGGATCTCGGGCAACAGCGGTCGAATAGCCTCGCTGAGCAGGCGTTTTATGTAATTACGCGTCACCGCGAGCTTCGAGATACGTTTGCTAACCACGAAGCCGATACGCGATGGCTGCGTTGCGTTTTCGTTGTTTGGAACCCAGGCCAGGATAAGCAGCCTGGACGTTACACTGTGTCCCTGCTGCCTCACCCGCTGGAAATCACTACTCTTACGTAAGCGTAATGCGCGTTTGAGAGCCACGTTCTTGCCGTATCGATCCGACGGTCTATCCAGGTCTCCCCGGTTAAACTGTCAGCCTCCAGCGCCCCTTGGCGCGGCGAGACTTCAGAACGCGCCGTCCGTTGCGTGTTGACATACGCTTCATAAATCCATGTTCACGTTTGCGCGGAATGCGCTTAGGTTGCCAGGTCCGTTTCATAACCCCCTCTTTCTCCTCCACTAGTAGGATGTCCTGTAGATTATAGCGGTTCTCTATACAGGCTGTCAATCGCAGAGGTAGTTTGTCTCAGGGCACCCGCGAGGGATACCCATACATATAATAATCAGCGCATGCCGGATATGTAGGGGCGTCCCTCGCGGGTACGCCCCTGGTTACCTTATAATCCAGACATCCTTATTGGCTATGCTGTTTTGAAACGCATCAGCACACGGCCGAGTTTGACCTCGTCGTTATCGTGCAGGGGCGTTGGCGTCTTCGGGGCCAGGCGCTGGCGATTGAGGAACGTGAAGTTCGTGCTGTTCTCATCTTCCAGCATATACTGGCCGTTCTCAACAAAGATGTGGGCATGCACGCGCGATACGCCGCCCTCTTCACCGCCGTGCGGAGTGAGATCGATATCCGGGAAGACGTTGCTTACCGCGTCCTCGCGACCGATGACTATGTTATCTTTCCCGCTGATGTCAAACTCCTGGTTGTCGGCTTCGACGATCAGACGCGCGCTGGCGGCGGCTGGAGCCGCTGACGGCGCAGCGACAGGAGCCGCCGAAAGATCCGGCGCGGCCGCCGGGGCGGGAGCCGCCGCCGGGGCAGGTGCGCCCAGGAGACTGACGCCACAATTTGAGCAAAAGGCCTCGCCGGCCGGATTCTGCGCGCCGCAGGACGGGCATGTCTGCGTTCCACCCTGGGCGGCCGGGGCCGCTGCCGGAGCTGGCGCCACCGGAGCTACCGCGGGAGCGCTCGCCGCTGGTGTCGCGGCGTTCAGGGGCTCCCCACACTCGTCGCAGAACGCGGAGCCATCTGGATTCTCATGGCCCAGCGAACAATATACTGGCATGATATACTATCCTCCTCAAAAAAAATTTCTTTAATCTTGCCCATACGCACAATCAATCAACATCTTCCCAACAAAGCCCCGGCAAGAGGGTGCAGGTGGAAAGCACATGTCCCACATGTGACAGGCCCCGTGTTTCGTGTAGGGGCGCCGCTCGCCTGCGCCCTTTAGGGCATGATGTCGTCCAGGCGCTGGGTGAGCTTGCGTGTCTTGTTGCCGATGGTTTTTACCTGGTCCTGCGAAATCTGCTGGCCCTGGTTGATCTGCTCGATGGCCGCCTGTGTCTCTTCGTCGAGAATGCGCGTCACGTTTGGCGCCAGGCGAGTCGTGGCTTTGCCTGTGCGCTTATACTCGTCCAGGAAACGTGTCACCAGGCGCTGCGCGTTGGCCTTCTCGGCAAAGTTCATGACGCGGGGATTTACCTGGGCCGCCTGGCTCGCGTCGCTCGTGAAGGTCACCTTGATATCTTCACGGATGCTCTGGCCCACAAGGTTCCCGATGGGCACATCGTAGGTGAGTTCCGACTGGGCGATACGGAAAAGCCCGGCCGGGCGCGGGTCGATCAGCAACTCCACCAGCACACCCTGCGCTGTATCCTTCTCCAGGTCGCCGAGCGAGATCACGATCTGGCGATCCGAGAGCACCGATGATCCTAGATCGCTGATGATCGGCAGGACCTTCACGGCCTTTTTCGGCGTCACACCAGCGGGCAGGCGCATGGTCAGCGTGGCGTTGCGTATGGCAACCGCCACGGCGCTCTGTATTTGCTGCTGGAAGATCGTCATAGCATCGGCAGGATTCCTGATAAACTCGGCGGGCATACCACCGCTCAATTGTCCGACATCATCAAGCAGGTTCTCATCCCAGTCCTGCCCGATGCCCAGCGGATACATGGCGATCCCCGCTGAGGCGGCATCCCTGGCCAACTGGCGGCAGCGGTCGGAGTCGCCATAGGTGACGCCGTCCGTCAGCAAGATCATGCGATTGACGGTATTTGGAAAGTTATAGCGCCGCAGTTCGTTCAGTCCCTGGATCATACCCAGCGACATGGCGGTACCACCGGCGTCGCGAATGCGATCAATAGCCGCCTTCATGCCCACTTTATCGTTGGCCGGCATAGAGGGGATAATCACCTGAGCCGTGTCATCGAAGACCACCACCGAGACGTAATCTGTGGGTTCCAGGTGGTCGATCACCATCTTGACCGCCTCTTTGACATTGTTCAGCTTGGCGCCCTTCATGGAGCCAGAGTGGTCAAGCACCAGGGCAAAATTCAGCGGCATGCGTACCTGCGCCATCATGGCGGTTGGTTTCGCTTCAAGTAACACATATGCCACCTGGCTTCCACCCGTCACCGGCATATAGTCCTTCCCCAACTGCTGCGTCAGTTCTACCTCACCAGGCATAGTCTATCAGCTCCTTTCATATTTGGCTGCATTAGTATATCATATCAGCGCACGTATACTATGACCGCGCTGATATTGTCTTCTCCACCATTGGCATTGGCGGCCTCTATTAATTGTGTACAGGCGGTCTGTGGATCAGAGGCCGTATTCAAAATGCTCTCGATCTGCGGGTCGCGCACCATCTCCCACAGGCCATCCGAGCAGCTCAGGATGATGTCGCCAGGATACAGCTCCTGTTTGAAAAGATCGATCTGCACGTTTGGCTTATCTCCCAGGCTGCGGAAAATCTGGCTGCGCTGCGGGTGCGTATACACCTCGTCCGGCTGGATCAGGCCGCCAGCGACCAGTTGCCCTACCAGCGAGTGGTCGGTCGTCAGTTGATAGCGCTGTCCCGCTCTTATCATATACGTACGACTATCCCCAACGTTGATAATATAGGAATGATTGCGTACCACCATAAAACCGGTCACCGTCGAACCCATATCGGTCTTGTTCTGCTGGTTGATCTGGCAGATCTTGTTGTTGGCATCTTGAATGGCGCCGTGCAGCAGATTCACAAGGTCGTCCTCATCGAGCAGCTTCGCCTGCTGCTGGCTGTCTTTCTCTGAGGCCAGCGGCACCTCCAGCAGTTCCCGCGTCATGCGCTCCGCCACAGTATTGATGACGACGCGGCTGGCGACCTGCCCGCTATCGTGTCCGCCCATGCCGTCCGCGACGATGAAGACGCCCAGGGGCAACGACTGCGACTCGTGGCTGCGCTGGATGAGCAGGGTAAGCGTGCTGTCCTCGTTTGGCTCATCGCGCCTGATGTTCCCGGCATCCGAGAGGGCCGCCGCCAGCAAGTGAACGCCATCGGGGAACGGGTTCTTGTCAGCCTGCACCTGCTCAATGGCGTAGGTATGGCCGTGTTCGACAAAGGTATTAACGATGTTGCCTTGCAGGACCCCCTCTTTGTTCTCGCTGGTGGAGTACTCGTGCATAAGATAGGCCACACCCAGCAGTTCGGCCCCACAGTCGATGCAGAACTCGTCGCCCTCGGCGTTCTGCTCGGAGCCGCAGTTCCAGCAATGCTGGTAGCCCTGATGATCGATGACCTGGTAGATATGCTCTTGTGCATCCTCGTTGATCACCTGGGTGACCTCGTAGCGCCCGCCACTCAGGCCTGTCCCGACGGCCAGGACCGGGAAATCGCCGCTAGCCTGAGCGGTAGCGGCGGCGGGCGGCGTATTCTGACTGCTCTGCTGAACCTGCTGTCCACCTTGAGCGGGTGGCGCTGGCTGCTCAGCCGCCGGTTGCTGTTGCTGCATGCCTGTATCCTCTTCCTGTGCTGAATTGGCGGCAGCACCTGCTGCTTGCACGGGTGCCATTGCCACTGGATCTTTGCGTGTAACCTCCCCTGAGGCTGGCGCGGCATCTACGGGCGCCATCCCTGGCGGCGGCGGTGGAGGCGGGATCGGGGCCGACTCACCTGTGGTAACCAGCGTTGGCGCCTGCGCAACATCCTGCGCCTGCCCAGACCCCTGCTCCGTATCCAGCGAAGGGGCCATGAGTACCGTTGGCATATCCGCTGCATGGCTCACGGCATGCGCGTGACCCTCCTGCTCTATCTCCTGCTGCCAGCGGCGGCTATGAAAGGCCATCATCTTCTCAGGAGTGAGGATCAGCGTTGGCGCCAGGCTGGGATCTTCCGCAGCGCTGATCCCCGCTGGCGGTGGTGGCGGCGCAATAGGAACCGCCTCCTGAGCCTCCGCCTGTGCTCCAGACGCTGGAGACGGCTCCGCGTGGAGCGTTCGACCACAGCCTTTACAGAATTTCGCATCGTCGCGGTTGGCCATATTGCAGAATGGACAGATCATACCTGCTCTCCTCTATCGTTTTAGAGTTGTCTTTGTAATCGGATTGCCTCGGCGTTGTTAGGGTCACGCTGAAGAGCCTCACGCACCATCTGGCGCGCCTCTACCCTCTTCCTCATCTTCAGGTAACACGAAGCCATGGCACTGTAGAGCATGGGCGAATCAGGATTGCGCTGGCGCGCCTGCTCCAGTGCGCTGAGCGCCTGATTCCACTCGCCGGCCCGCATATGGGCCCGGCCCAGCTCATACCAGCCATCCGGCTGATCGGGATCGCGCTGTGTCGCCTGGCGTAACACACTGATCGCCGACGAGTACTGCTTCGTCTCGATGTACAGACGACCAAGGGTAATGAGGATGAGCGCATGATCGGGATTGATTTTGAGGCCCTCCAGGAAGTAAGCTTCGGCCTCACGATTGTAGCCCTGCTTCATCGCCACGGTACCCAGTTGATAGTAGATAGCGGAATCTCGCGGCGCTATCTGCAACGCTTGCTTGAACGCGGCGATGGCCTGGGAGTACAGCCCCAGATCATGATAGCACATGCCAAGCTGAAAGTAAGCATCAAGGGCGCCGGGCCTGTTCTTGACCGCCTGCTGAAACTGCTCGGCCGCGTGAGTCATGTTTTCTTTGAAGAGCCGCTGGTCCTGCTCGCGCGCCGCCTGGCCATACTGGCGATAGGCGCGGCCAAGGTTGTAGAGCACATCATATGACGGCCGGCCCAACGAGAGCGCCAGGTTGAACTGGCGCACGGACTCGGCATAGTTTTTATTGTTCAACTCCTGCAAGCCGGACCGGTAGGCCACCAGCGGATCATTGCTATTGGCCGCCGCGGCCGCTGTCCCCACCGGACGCGCCTGAATGGGTTGCCGCGCGACCGGACGCGCCTGAATAGCCGCGTGTGAGTTAGACTGCACCCGCAGTTGCGGCGGCGCCACCTGCGCGCCGTGCGTCAAGGGCTGCCCATCGCGCTTGCAAAATTTCGCCCCCGGCCGATTCTGGAAGCCGCAGCGCGGACAGACCACGCCGCTCGCAGCCGCCGACACCAGAATGGTGGCGTTCGGCGACATAGCGGGGATCTGAATAGTCGTTGGCGCCGCCTGATTTGGCAGGCACTGCTGGAGCGCCGTGCGCATGGCGTCGGCGTTCTGAAAGCGGTGGGCCGGGTCCTGCTGCATGGCCTTGATAATCACCTGCTCGATAGGGCAGACGGTGCGCCCGTTGACCTGCACCGTGCGCAGCTTGGGGTTTTTGGCGCGAATACTCCCCGCCGGCGGCGTCTGGATGGGGTCCGGCTCATGGTTGGTGAGCAGGTGATACATCGTCGCGCCCAGCGAGTAGATGTCCGAGCGCGCATCCGTCTGCACCAGCTTACCCGGATTCTGCGCCGTACGCTTCTGGCCGGGGGCGCTGATCGAGCCCAGGTGCTCCGGGGAGGCATACGAGATGGTACCTAGGTTCTCGGTGTTCGTGCGCTTGTTGGGATTGAAGCGGCGCGCGATGCCGAAATCGATCATCTGCACATCGCCATCGGGCGGCACCATCACGTTGCCCGGCTTGAGGTCACGCAGGATAATGGGCGGCGTGCGCGAGTGAATATAGCTCAGCGCCTCGCAGACCTGCATCATCCACTTGATGACGTGCTCTTCATCCAGCGGCCCCTTGTTGTCCTCCAGCATCTTGTCCAGGCTGCGGCCCGGCACAAATTCCATCACGAAGTAGGAGTTACCACGTTCCTGGAAGCTGAGAATCATCGAGGGGATGCGCGGGTGTTTGAGGGTAAACAGCAGATCGATCTCTTTATTAAAGCGCTCAATAGCGGCTTTGCGTTCATCCTCGGGAGTATTGGGGCTGATCAGGAGTTCTTTTACGGCACGGAAGTAGCCAGGTCTCCCCACCTGCTCAACTTTATAGACGGTACCCATGCCACCTTCGCCAAGCACCTGGACTATTTTGAATTTTCCATCAAGGACCGTGCCTATCGGGAGAGCCATACGACTGTCTTCTCCAAGCTTCTCAACGCGCGTCGACGCGTACCACAATGGCGGTAATGTTATCCTCGCCACCGTTCGCGTTCGCCATGTTGATTAAGGTATCACACACTTCCTGGGGACTTTTCGACTCGGTGACCGCCTGCAATTGTTTCTTGAGGTCCTGATCGCGCACCATCTCCCACAGCCCATCGGAACACAGCAAGAGCACATCGCCCGCTTGCAGGGTCTCCTGGAAAACATCGACTTCGACGTTCTTGTGTCCAGCACCCAGCGAGCGATAGATCAGATTGCGCTGTGGGTGAGAATACACCTCGTCGGGCGCGATCTGCTTGGCCTCCAGCAGCTTCGCCACCAGGGAATGATCTTTCGTCAGGGACTTCAACTCGCCCTTGCGGAAGAGATAGGTACGGCTATCGCCTACGTTGGCAATGTAGGCCTTGTCATCCTGGACAAGCACGGTCGTCACGGTGCAGCCCAGCCCACGGGCCGCCGGCTTCTGCTCGCCATAGTGGATAATCGCGGTATTTGCCTGCTTGATGGCGGCGGTCAGCCGCTCTTCCACAGATCGCCGGATGGGAGTCTCAGGAAGTTTAACAGTCTTCTGTTGCTGCTTCTGCTCTTCGGCTTTCGCAGGATTCAATTTAACCGTGGGCGCCTCTTCCATGGGGGCCAGACGAATGGTGGGCTGCTCCGAGATGGGCTGAAAGAAGATCTCAAGCGCCTTGCTGATCGATTCGACCGCCAGCATGCTCGCAACCTCCCCCGCCTGATAGCCCCCCATGCCATCAGCTACAATGAAGAGGCCCGTAGTCCCTTCTTCAGAACTCAGCATACGTTTATAGGCGCTATCTTCGTTTTGCTCGCGTTGTTTTCCAACATCAGTTTTATCAGCGACAGTGAATCGTAGTACCATAATGATTACCTCACGTAGACGGGCTTTTTTTTACTGTATTTTATGCTCACTATAGCATATAGGATTATTTGTGACAATGGAATAGGCTATTATCCTGGGTTATTTAAAAATCGCGGGTAGCCGCGATCCTATATAGGTCGGCCGTCTACCATATTCGCTAGTTTCGCATATATGCTATATACGAGACAGGAGGGAAGGAAGTTGTAGGGGATAGGAGACATGGGCGTGGGCCAGCCACGGGGCGCAGGCCAGCGGCGCCCCTACACGAAACAAGGCCCTCCTGTCTAGCACAGGACTACGACAACGTCTCGCATTTCGTGTAGGGGCGCCGCTGGCCTGCGCCCTG
>JBDTHH010000625.1:0-7388 GCA_039937055.1 Ktedonobacteraceae bacterium
GGGGAGAGGTCAAGGATAGGCATGTGGTCCTCCTGCTAATGTGTGGTTACGTTCGCAGCGTCGTCTCGAAGATGTTCATGAAACCCGCCTACTAATTCCCCCACGGTTGTGAGGGTCGTATCCTGGCTCTTGCGCAATTCCGCAGCCACGCGAGTCCGATCATTCTGGGGGCGGTTCTGACTCATCTTGAATTTTCCTTCTAAACGGGTAATCTCAATAGCAAAGCCAACCACGCCCTTGATCTTCTTTTCCACGAACTCGCTGGGTAGGTCTTCAAACGGCCAGGGATTGGCAAATTGTGCTTCGTGGGTCTGGACTAAACTTTTCAGATGCTCATAGAGTAGTGCAGAATCTTTTATGATACGCGCGATGCCATAGGCATGCACCGTAGCATAATTCCACGTTGGTACGCTTAACGCTTCCTCGTACCATGAAGGCGTAATATAGGTGTGAGGTCCCTGAAAGAGGACGAGTACCTCGCAGTCCGGCTGAAAAGTGCGCCACTGTGGGTTGCCCAGGGCCATATGGGCCTTGAGCGTGCCGTAGGGTATTGGTTCAGCCTCCAGGAGGAAAGGCAGGGGCGTCGCGCTGGGAACGCCACCATCTCCCATACTGACAAGAGTGGCAAAGCTATAATCGCGCATCAATCTATGGAGGACCTCCAGATTGTCTTCTCGGAAATGGGCTGGAATATACACAGTACCCCTCTTTTCAATGAAAACCCTCTCGTTTATGAGAACAATAATAACTGAGATGAAGGGAAAAAGCCACAGCCAATCGTCCTCCACATAATCAGATTTGGCTGCGATAGCGCCTGAAGGCAGGAGAGGTGCTACATATCTGTGTTGGCCAGGCCAAAAGTGGGCAAATATGACAGAAGATGTCATATTTGCTATGGTAAAATGATCAGCACAACTGGAACTCGAGCATCTCATCCAGAAGCGAGGAGAAACCATGCGCGCTGATCGATTGGTCTCTATTTTGCTGTTGTTGCAGGTCCACCAGCGGCTGACGGCTCGCACCCTGGCGAAGCGCTTAGAGGTGTCGGAGCGTACTATTCATCGCGATATGGAGGCGTTGAGCGTGGCGGGCATTCCGGTTATCGCTGAACGCGGCACGGGCGGTGGCTGGGGTTTGTTGGAAGACTATCGCACGAACCTGACCGGACTGAACGAGGCAGAGATCCAGAGCCTTTTTCTCTTACAGCCATCCCACCTGCTGGCCGACCTCGGACTGCATCAAGCCTCCGAAGCTGCGCTCATCAAGCTCCTGGCCGCCTTGCCCGCGCTTCGCCGGCGCGATGCTGAATACGTGCGCCAGCGTATCCATATCGATGGCACCGGCTGGCATCAGAGCGACGAAAACGTCTCCTCTCTCTCTCTATTGCAGGAGGCTATCTGGCAGGAGCGTAAGTTGCTCCTTAGCTACCAGCGGGGGGATAGCGTCACTGTGGAGCGTGTCGTCGATCCTCTGGGGCTGGTCGCCAAGGGCAGTACCTGGTACCTGGTGGCGGCGGTAGAGGGCGAGATGCGCTCGTATCGCGTCTCACGGGTGCGCAGTGCCACGATAACCGGTCAGCCATGCGTGCGTCCCGGTGACTTCGACCTGGCGGCATACTGGTCGCAATCCGCTACCCACTTTGTGGCGAACCTGCCAAGATATCATGTAACCGTATGCATCGCGCCGGAGATTCTCGAACATATCTATCACGCCGGAAGGTACGCGCGTATCGAGCACGAGGAACCGGCGGGCGCGGATGGCTGGATCACGCTCCGGCTCCAGTTTGAGATGGAGGAAGCTGCCTGCGGGTACCTGTTAAGCTTCGGCACCCAGGTAGAGATTCTAGATCCGCCAGCTTTGCGCGCGAAGGTTATCTGCCTCGCGGAGCGTGTGGCGGCCTTCTACGCGCAAAGGTCTGATCCTCTACGCTATGGGGAGTAGTTTCCCGCTTCTTGAAAGGGGGATCTCATGTCCATCTATGACCGTCGCCAGCGAGGCGAAGTGGATCGGCTGGTGGAAGATGTGCGCCAACAGCGCATCGGACGGCGCGCGTTCATACAGCGTGCCATGGCTGCCGGTCTCGCGGCCAGTTCCGTGAGCGCCCTGTTAGCGGCATGTGATGGAGATGGGGGAACCACCAATCCTGGTAGTACTATGCCATCGCAGGTAGATGTACTCAATGTCTGGGGAGGCGAGGAGCAGGATTCGTTCAGGGCCGTGGTCGCGCCTTTCACCAGCCGGACAAAGATCAAGGTCAATATCGAGTCCACGCGTGACCTGGACGCGGCCCTCACGACACGCCTGCGGGGGAATAGCCCGCCCGATATAGCGATTCTACCCAACCCCGGCAAGATGCAGCAGCTCGCGGGGCAGAATAAGCTGATCCGCCTGGATACATTCCTGAATATGGGCCAGATTCACACCGATTACCAGTCTTCCTGGGTAGATCTTGGTACGTACAACGGCGGTTTCTATGCCCTGTTCTACAAAACTACCAATAAGGGCACCATCTGGTACAACCCCGCTCAATTCGAGGCGGCGGGTCTCCAGATCCCTGTCACCTGGTCCGATCTCATCGCGGTCTCGGACACGCTCGCGAGCCGTGGCAAGTACCCCTGGTCAATGGGAGTCGACAGTGGAGCCGCCAGTGGTTGGCCTGCCGCTGACTGGATCGCTGAGATCTACCTGAACCAGTCGGGTCCCGCCATGTACGACAAATGGGTGGCTCACAAGATCCCCTGGACCGATGCATCTATCAAGAGCGCCTTCCGGCTGTTTGGCCGCATCGTAGCGGGCAAACACTATATCCATAGTGCGCCGCAATCCATCCTGGCGACCGGCTTTCAGGATGCCACCTCCGCGCCCTTTAGCAAGCCGTCCAGAGCGTACATGAATTACCTGGGTGACTTTGCCGCCGGCTTCATCACCAGCCAGTTTCCCACTGCCAGGCCGGGAACGGATTTTAACTTCTTCCCCTTCCCTACCATCAACCAGCAGTTTCAAGGCTCGGTCACCGGGGGCGCGGATGTCGTCGTTGCCATGAAAGACAATGGCGCCGTGCGTGAGCTGATCACATACCTGGCCACGGCAGGCGCGCAGGCCATCTGGGTGAAACGCGGTGGGTTCACCTCGGCCAATAAGTCGCTCGACCTGAAGGCGTACCCCAATGCCGTAGCTCAGGCCTCCGCCAAAATGCTCACGGCAGCCAAATCGTTCAAATTTGGAGCCGGCGATCTGATGCCGCCAGCCGTCCAGCAGGCATTCTGGAAGGGTATGCAGGTCTTTATCGGGAATCCGAGCCAGCTTGCTAGCGTGCTGAGCGCCATCGAAGCGGCCGCGCAGCAGGCCTATCCATCTCCGTAGGGCATGGGTTGCCTCACCCCATAGTGCTCCGTCAAAGTTCATGTAGCAGGTACAATGGACCCGATTACGCGTAGGGATGCGGCTTGCCGCATCCCTACGCGGGAGGGGAAAGCGTCCCGATACCCGTCAATCGAAGCTTGACAGAGCACTATGGGGAGTGGCTTGCCTCGCCCTACAGAACCGCCGCTCGCTTCCTGTCAGCGAGGGCTTCAAGTGTATGTTTATGAGTAGTAGCCCCATAGTAGCCCCATAGTAGCCCCCAAAAAGGTATATAATGAGAAGAGGTTTTCTGGTATACTCTAAGGGCGTATACAACCCCCAAGCAAGGAATAGGCGCACTTTTCACATTGTGGGACACTCAAGCTCGGCAAAGTCGCGAGCGCAGTCATCGTTTGATAAGCTAATCAAGGGAGGGTACCATGCCTATTTTTGATCGCCATCAACGGAACTCCTTGGATCAAATTGTAGAGGAATTCACTCAACATCACACACTCAACCGTCGCGAGTTTATGCAACGCGCTGTAGCGGCCGGGCTGTCGGTGAGCGCTGCGGCGACTTTGTTGGACGCCTGCGGCGGCAGCGGCCCCGGTGCTGTCTCTGGCACTCCGGTTAAAGTCACTTCGATCGACGTGTTGACCGAATATGTCGCGGAAGAACTGGATTCCTTCAATGCCATCAACTCGGCCTTCACCGCGAAGACCGGCATCCAGGTCAAAGTCGAGGCCACGCGCGACTTGCCGACTGTGCTGTCAACGCGCGTCAGGGGCAACAATCCCCCGGACGTAGCCGGTATGCCCACGTTGACCAAGTTCCAGTCACTGGCCAAGCAGGGAAAATTGGTGGCATTGGACTCCTACTTCGATATGAACGCGCTCAAGCAGAATTACGCGCAGGCCTGGATCGACTTTGGCTCGGTCAGCGGCCACCTGTATGCCGTGTTTCCCAAGGCCAATACCAAAGGTACCATCTGGTACAGCCCCAAGCAGTTCCAGGCCGCGGGCTACACTATTCCCACAACATTTGATGAACTGATTACCCTGTCGAACAAGATCGCCGCCAGCGGTAAATTCCCCTGGTCTCTGGGATTAGAAAGCTCGGCCTCCAGCGGCTGGCCTGCCGCCGACTGGGTGGACCAGATTTATCTGAACCTGAATGGCCCCGCCATGTATGACAAATGGGTAGCTCACCAGATCCCCTGGACCGATGCGAGTATCAAAAACGCCATCCAGATGTTTGGCCAGATCGCGCATGGTAACCATTACATCAATGGCGCGCCGCAGTCAGTCCTGGCCACCAACTTCCAGGATGCTGCCTACCTGCCCTTTGACACTCCCCCCAAGGCGTATATGTACTACCTGGGTGACTTCACTGAGGGTTTCATTACCAAGCAGTTCCCCAACGCTAAGGCGGGTACCGATTTCGGTTTCTTCAATTTCCCCACTATCAACCCGCAGTATGCTGGTGCGGTCACCGGTGGCGCCGATATCATGGCGGCGCTCAAAGATAATGATGGCACACGCAAGTATATGCAATTTATCAGCACAACTGAGGCGCAGAGCATCTGGCCCAAGCGCGGAGGCGCGACCTCGGTCAACAAAGCGGTTCCCATGACCGCCTATTCCGATCCTGTGTCAAAGGCCGCTGCCCAGCAGTTGACCAGTGCCACGACATTCAGGGTAGGTGCTGATGACTTGATGCCTACCGAGATGGAGAATGCCTACTGGGCGGCTATGCTGAGCTACATCGGTGATCCCGCAAAGCTTGACAGCATACTCAGTGCGCTGGAAACCACGGCGGGTCGGGCCTATACATCCTGACCTATCCAGGGTATAATTCAGGGTAGAGAGCGATGAATTTCCACAGGAAGAGCCATCTCTCTCACCCTGAGGCCTGTCAGGCAACTACGTTTGCGATGTAGAACGTGCGACAAGAGGTGAGGCCGGAGTTCTCCTTCCTTGCTCGTGAAAGTCAGTAGTGACGCCTCCAGTGGCTGTCCAGCCTTCTAATGCGCTTATCAATGGACGTATAGACACCGGGGGCGTCGCTATTGACTCTGCTGTTATCCTCAAGGATAGAAACCTGGCCATCTTTTGTCTTGACAAAGGATGAACGTATGGCAACGATAGCGACGCCCGAACGCGCGGCTGTGGCCGCTCCTCCCCGCCCACGACGGCGGCGCATCTCCTCCTGGACGGCCTGGTTCTGGGTCGCGCCTGCTGTAATCTTGCTGGGGGTCTTTTTCATCTGGCCATTTATTTATACCATCTATCTCAGTTTACAGAATAACGACACGACGGCCTTTGTGGGGCTGAGAAACTATGGGTTGATCTTCACCGACCCGAATTTACTCACTGCTGTGAGGAATAACCTGATCTGGTTGGTGGTCGCCACCATCCTGACGGTCGG
The DNA here is from genome assembly GCA_039937055.1 of Ktedonobacteraceae bacterium. Classification (GTDB taxonomy): domain Bacteria; phylum Chloroflexota; class Ktedonobacteria; order Ktedonobacterales; family Ktedonobacteraceae; genus JALYTT01. The sequence goes on from JBDTHH010000625.1 coordinate 5,770, forward strand.
ACTGGGCCTGATCGTGGCCGTGCTGGTCGACCGTGTACGGATCGAGGGCATCATCAAGTCCGCCCTGTTTGTGCCGATGGCGATCTCCTTTGTGGCCGCCGGCGTCATCTGGCGCTTCATGTACATCTATGAGCCGGCCAACCAGACTCAGATCGGCCTGCTCGACGCCTTCATCTCGCTTTTCCGCATTCCGCCACAGGCCTGGACGATTAATCAAGCCATTAATAACCTGGCCTTGATCGCGGTGTATGTCTGGATGTGGACCGGCTTTAGCATGGTGATTATCTCTGCCGCGCTGAAAGGCATACCCGACGATGTCATCGAGGCCGCCAAAATCGATGGAGCCAGTCGGCTGACGATGTTCTGGCGCATCACGGTTCCCATGATCGCGCCTACCCTGTCGGTCGTGACCATCACCATGATCATTAATATCCTCAAAATCTTTGATGTGGTATACGTCATGACGGGCGGCAATTATAACACCAGTGTGGTGGCGATGGAGTTTTACAACCAGTTGTTCAACTTCCAACACTTTGGTACGGGTAGCGCCCTGGCAGTGTTGCTGACACTGGTAATTCTACCAGTGATGTATCTTAACATTCGGCGCTTGCGAGCAGAGGGGAGCATACGATGAGCTTATCCGAGATTCCCTTGACCAGCGAACAGAGTGTGCCGCTGGCGTCGCAGGTAGTGCAACCGGTGGCGCGCAGGCGAGCGCGGACCAGTGCTATCAAGCCTGGGTCGGCAGGCCCGGTGGTCACAACTATCGTGGTAGTCCTGGCCCTGCTCTGGTCGGTGCCGACCTTCGGCCTCTTCGTGGCCTCGTTTCGGCCCGCCAATCTGATTACCACCACCGGCTGGTGGACCGGGCTGGTGCCACCCTGGAACTTCACTCTGCAGAACTACGCGAACGTGATCCAGGCGCAGGGTCTGGGTCAGGCCTTTCTCAATAGCGTGATTATTGCTGTACCGGGGACGATCCTGCCGATCCTGTTCGGCGCCTTCGCGGCCTATGCCTTTGCCTGGCTCAACTTCCCAGGACGCACCATCATCTACATAGCGATTGTGGCTTTGCTGGTGGTGCCCTCGCAGATCGCGCTGGGGCCGGTTCTCTCGATTTTTACAGCGCTTAATATAACCGGCCAGTATTGGGCTGTCTGGGCTGCGCACACGGGCTTTGGTCTGCCGTTTGCGATCTTCCTGCTGTGCAACTTTTTCGCGGCGTTGCCTAAAGAGCTGATGGAATCGGCGCATATCGATGGCGCGTCACCCTTCCGTATCTTCTGGAGCATCGTCTTGCCCCTGTCGGTGCCGGCGCTGGCCTCACTGGCCATTTTCCAGTTCATGTGGGTCTGGAATGATCTACTGATCTCCTTGATCTATCTGGGAGGCAATCCCGATCACCAGCCGATGACCCTGACGGTGGCGAACCTGGTGGGCCAGTACGGCGAAAACTATCCCGTGCTGACCGCCGCGGCCTTCCTCTCCATGGCCTTGCCGCTGATAGTGTTCTTCTCGCTGCAACGCTACTTTGTGCGCGGTATCCTGGCTGGCTCGGTCAAAGGCTAATAGAGCAGCACGCTGACCGGGGTAATCCGTAGCGCGTGGCTTGCCTCGCC
>JBDTHH010000626.1:0-4473 GCA_039937055.1 Ktedonobacteraceae bacterium
AGCCACGCGCTACGGCTCCTCACACGTCTTAAAATGTGCCTGAATAGATCGAGCACGAGCTACAGACCTCCGGCGGCACATCTGACGACAACTGGTCGCGAAACTGCTGGTAGGTGGGGCTATTCCAGAGTGGCTCGGCTCCCTGGTCTGTCACTTTGCCGAAGTTGATCCTGTCAGGCGTCGAGACCATGCAGCAGGGCATGGCATATCCCTGGTAGCTGAAGTAGGCTCCCTTCCAGGGCCAGTCGCAGCGTTGCTGGCCGGGCGTACCGGGGGCGTGCAGGCGCAGGCGTGTGCGTGGCAGGCGCAACTGTATGTCTAGCTCCTGCGCCACCGCCCGCGCCTCGTTGAAATACTGCTCGACGCGCTCAGGATCTTCCTCCAGCAGCGTCTCCTGGCTCACAAATGTCTGCATCGGCCGGTAGTGTGCGGGCAGGCTGGACTCCCCGAAGTCGTGGCACAGATGCTGCACAAAGATGCTCTCCGCCGATAAACGGTGCGCCAGCCGCACCAGATCGGGCAACTCGTGCAGGTTCTGGCGCATGATGACCATCACGATATACAGATGTGGGTATGCGCTGCCAAGGCGGGTGCGCGCTCGCAGTAAGCGCTCCAGGTTGCCCACCACGCGATCAAAGTGCGCGCGCACACGGATGCGCTCGTAGGTTCCAGCGCTGGCCCCATCGATAGAGACATGCAGGCTGTTGAGACCGCTCGTCACGCAACGTTCCGCGCGCCGCTCGTTTAAGAGGGTCAGGTTGGAGTTGGTGCTCACCTGCACGCCCTTCGCGGCGGCGTAGGCCACCATATCGAAGAAGCGCGGGTGCATCATCGGTTCGCCCAGGCCTTGCAGGTGCAACTCACGCAGGTCCGTGAACTGGTCAACGATGCGCGTAAACGTCTCGAACTCCATGAAAGCCGGCGGCCCATAGGGAGGACCGTCCTGGCGGAACTGGATCGAGCACATCTGGCAGCGCAGGTTGCATTGTCCAACCGGCTCAATCTGAACATAGGTAGGCAGCTTCATGCACAGCATCCCTTCCTCAAGCTATGATGTCATAATGATCCATGTGGCGGACGCGACTCATCGAGTCCCTCCGCTGAAGATACGTGATGAAGCGGCCTATATGCAAGCACAAGCATTCGTGATAATCAATAGGCGTACATGGCAAGCTAACGGCGTGTCCGTAGGGCGAGGTTTGCCTCGCCCTACGGACACGCGGAGCAGGCCTCCTTTTTGTCTTACGTGTGCGCCTATGTGGCAAGCCATGCGCTACGAGTTAAACAACTGGCCCAGGCCTCCCAGGTTGGCCTGGCCGCCAGATTGTTGCGCGCCCTCGGGTTGCGGCGGGTGGTAGGTCATGGACTGAATGCCGACGCGGCCGGGACCGATGAAGCGGTTGAGGATGATCGAGGCGCCTGCCATGAAACCGCCGATGGCGCCCAGGATGCCGCCGCCGCGCTGCGAACCAGCGACCGTCGTGACGGACATCTGTACCGATGGGTCTTTCCACAGCCACGCGCCCGGCTCGATGTCCAGTGCCTCGCCGGGGGCTAGCATCTTCTCAAACACGTTGCCATAGCCGTGCAACAGAACCATGCCTTCGCCCTGCATAGCCGTGAACTGGTCTATGAAGAGGCCTGTGCGGCTGAAGAGAATATTGGCCGCACCCTGCACGAAGGTAAAGTTATAATCAACATTGCCCGTGGCGACCAGGAACTGGTGCTCGCGCACCTCGACAGTCTGGCCGGGTTGCAGGCGCAAGGCTACGATCTGTCCGACCGAGTCGCGCGAGAAAGAGATGTTGCCGGGACCCTGGGCCTCGCTAATGAAGATCTGCAGGCCCGCGAAGAAGCGTCTGCCAGCACCCTTGAGCGACTTGAAGCCGATCTGCACGCCGGGATGTTTCCAGAGCAGGATGTGGTGCTCGAAGTAGATGGACAACTGGTTTCCTAGCATGATATCAGCCACGGGGACCAGCTCGCCCTCAATGGAGATGGTCATATCGCCCACACGTAGCGGCCCCTTGGGATTGTGCAACTCTGCCTTGGGTACGGCGTTCCCGAACATACTGTTCGAATATTCTTCGTACTGGTTGGGTGGCACATACCCACCCTGGGGGGGCGCGCTCGCATACTGATTTGGCGGCGGTGGCGGCGTCTGGCTCTGCGGCATGGGTGAGCCACAGACGCCACAGAACTTGACCCCATCAGCTACCTGGCTTTGACAGCGGGGACAGATCATTCCTGGAACCTCCTTATGTATTGTAACAACTGGCACTACCTGTTCGTTGGCACACGCATAGACTCCCTCCCTACGTGGGTAAGCGGAGCCGAAGCCATAGCTTGCTCCTACGCGAGATAATAGCAGCATTGATCCAAAGACACAAGAGGTAAACACAGCGGAAGTGGGGGCCGAAGCGCGCAAACGCCCCGTAGGGCGTGGCAAGCCACACCCTACGGGTTCACATACCTGCAAGCTATAGGCTCTACGCGAACAAGATTGAGTAAGTCCGAGAATAAGATTTAGAGCACAAAGCTATCGGCGAGCGGGCTGCGAGCATTGCCATTGTCGCGCTTCTCATTCAAGTTCACAGACTGCTGCCCACCGGTCTGGCGATTCGTTTGCTGCTGTGAATAGTTCTGCTGAGGCGCGTTCTGCTGCATCGGGGCCTGGTTGGTCTGGAGATTTTGAAGGCTCTGCAAAGTAGCCTGCGATTGCGCTGACTGATCTGTGGCGAGCTGGATAGTCTTGCCCTCGATGATCACGGCAATCCCAACGCCCCGGCGTAGATCAGCGAGCTGTCGGCGCAGTTCGCGATTCTCCGATTCCAAAGCATCCATAAGTTTTTTCTGCTCAAGCAGCATCTGAGCGATGCCCTCGAAGCCTGCGCTTGCATTACGATCCATAAAGGACTCCTCCTGCATATTCCGTGTACCCAACAATTCTAGAACAAGGTCTCCCATCACTGCACCCACAGCTCCACCTCCCCGAACTACTCTACCTATATAGTGAACCTTGTACCCTCCAATAAGGGGACAATTCGATCCCAAATGGCGGCCGCCACGCCTGTTTTGGGCATGAGCGGTAAATCTTCTGTAGCACCATCCGCGTAGAAGATACTCACCTTATTGGTATCCACGCCAAAGCCGCTATCCGAGCGACCGACATCGTTAGCTACCAGCAGATCCAACTGCTTCTTTACGACTTTGCCACGTGCATAGGCTACCAGGTCATGCGTCTCGGCGGCAAACCCAACACGTATCAAGCGTTTTTGAGGTTGGTTAATGTCTCCCTGTACGCGTTCATCCATAGTCCTGGCGAGTTCCCCCAGGATATCCGGGTTACGCACCAGGTGTAAGGTGAGGCCATCCTCTGCCCCGGAAGTATCCGCCTTCTTGAGCTTCTGCGCGGCCGGTATTGCGGCCCGGTAGTCCGCGACAGCGGCGCTCATCACCAGCACATCGGCACCAACGGTTGCGCTCCGAACCGCAGCGAGCATCTGGAGCGCAGTCTCGACGTGTTGCACCTCTACTCCGTAGGGTGTTTCCAGCGCAACAGGCCCGGAGATCAACACAACACGCGCGCCACGGTCCCTGGCCTCTGTTGCCAGCGCAAAGCCCATCTTACCGGAGGAGCGGTTGCCCACGTAGCGCACGGGATCAAGCGGTTCCTGGGTACCCCCTGCCGTTACAACGACCCGGCGCCCCGCAAGGTCACCATTTCGGCCTAACAGCATAGCGATAGCGCCCAGCAGTGCCGGCGTTTCCGGTAGCCGTCCCGGCCCCACCGCTCCCGAAGCTAGCCGGCCCACCTCCGGTTCCACGATCAACGCACCTCGTTCTCGCAGTAAGGTCAGGTTCGCCTGCGTCGCCGGATGAGTATACATATTGTGATACATCGCGGGAGCCAGCAGTACCGGGGCCTGTGTCGCCAGCGCCACCGCCGTCAGCATATTATCCGCCATGCCGTGCGCCAACTTCGCGATTGTATGCGCCGTCGCCGGCACAACCGCCAGCAGCTCCGCTGCCTCCGCCAGGGCGATATGCGTCTCCGCCGCACGCCCGGAAGGCTCCCAGAGGTCGCTATATACCGGCCGGTGGCTCATGGTCGAGAAGGTTAACGGTCGCACAAAGTCTTCCGCGTGCTCCGTCATGATCACATCCACCAGCGCCCCCGCCTGCTGCAAACGGCTCACGAGTTCAACTGCCTTGTAGGATGCAATCCCTCCACAGATACCGACGATAATATGTCTGTCCAGTAACACGGCTTACTTACTCGCTCGCTAGCTCACAGGTGTATGCTCCCAGCCTACCTGGTCAGGGTTGGGCGGGCTGATGAGAACATTGCTACAATAGCATACACGGCTATTCCATTCAAGAAAGGTGCCCAGAAGTACCACTTGTGTAAAAGCACTTCGGGACGATACCCCTTGCAGGCCGCGTGCCGGGCAATGGGGACCACATGGGTAG
>JBDTHH010000627.1:0-7311 GCA_039937055.1 Ktedonobacteraceae bacterium
CCACAGGTTCGTCGCAGCGCGCACTGCATCATCCTGCAAGGCGATCAGGCTGTGATCCTTGAGCATGCGCTGGGCCAGCAGCGTCGAGATGCGCCCCGGACTGAAGGTGACGGTGAAGGCGCGCGTGGCCTCCTCTTCCAGGTGATGAGCCTCGTCAAGCACGATCATGTCGCGTTCCGGCAGCAGGTGGCCCTCCATAGCGGCATCGAGCAGCAGCAGCGTGTGGTTGACAACGATGATCTGCGCCTGCTCCGCCTGCAGCCGCATCTTGCGGACATAGCAATCCAGGAAATAGCCACACTTGCCCCACGCGCACTGGTCGCCATCGGCAAAGATGCGGCTCTTGATGTCGAGCGGCAGCGGGAATGGCAGCGCCTCAAAGTCGCCTGTGAATTCTGATCCCGTGTCCTGCGTAAGCTCCAGCAGGCGCTGAAATTCGCGGTTCTTGGCGTAGAACTGCAAGCCCACACGCTCGCCTTCCAGGCGGTCGAGGCAGATATAGTTCGCCATGCCCTTGACGAGGGCGGCCTCGAACGGTTTGATGTGCTGCTGCACAAAGGGGATGTCTTTATAAAAAAGCTGCTCTTGCAGCGCCTTATTGGCCGTGCTGACAATCGCGACCTTGCCGGAGCGCACGATGGGAACGAGGTAAGCCAGGCTGTTATGGGTTGGAATCATAGACCGGCCAGCGAGATACAGGTGCTCTGGAGAATCAACTTGAATGCAGCGCACCGGGCGTGAAGGCACCTCGCGCACCGCGACAACATAGCGGAAGCGGTTGCGCTCAGGGCTGTAGTTGCTCAGCCTCTCCCTCTGCGCCTGGACCTTGCGTGGTAGTCGGAAGACGGGGTCTGCTGTGGTGAACGAGAGTGTCCATTTGGGACCACAGTCCTTCTCTTTGAACCGGGCGCGTCCACAACGAAGCGTAGGCCGGAAGCCGAGTGAGCATACAAGCTCGTAGACATCCTGCGCCAGCCCTGAGCTTGTCGTTGTAAACTCAACAGCGCCGGTGTGACTGACGGTGCCATCTGTGTCGAGGAGTCCTGCGAGAAGGGCGCGCCGTTGTTGTATGGATGCGCGCAGGTACAGCGCAGGGATATGCTTGTTGTTATGGTGGCTACCATCTCCGATCCAGCCGCCAAGAAAATATGGCGCAATAGGGAGAGCAGCATTCGGGAGCACGAGAGGGCCAGCAACCGCGATGGCATGATTCGCACGTGAAGATGAGCCAACCGTGAGCGTAGCGGCCATCTGTTCGGTAGTGACAAGGGTGTATGCCCGAGCACCCCGGCGCTGTCCATCCAGGATTGGCGCAGGGGCGCGATCAGGCGCAGGGGCGCGATCAGGGTAGGGGCGCCGTTTACAAGCCCGCACATCCCCGGTGGCCTCACGATCGCGAGGGTGAACAGGCGGGCTTGTAAACGGCGCCCCTACCCCGATGGCCTCACGATCGCGGGGGTGAACAGGCGGGCTTGTAAACGGCGCCCCTACCTTGATGGCCTCATGATCGCGAGGGTGAACAGGCGGGCTTGTAAACGGCGCCCCTACCTTGATCGCGCCCCTCACACCGCTGGCGCCTTCTTCGTGATGACAGACCTCGCCCGCATAGGCCAATGTGGCATATTGGCCTATGCGGGCCGTGAGAGCATCCGCGCGGTCAACGCTCGTATACGATGCCCACTCATGTTCGGCATCTGCGATGAGCGTTGAGCCGTCGGAGAACTCTACCTCATAGCATGGATGATTGTGCATGATAGCGAACGCGGCTGTGACACGGGTTGGGTGGCCCTGCTCGTCAAATACAACGTCGCCGGCGACGAGGTCGCCCATGCGCTTCCACCCGCCTGGCATTGGTATCGGGGTGTCTACATCAAGCGCTTTTCCGGTACCGGTGGCCGCTTCGATGATCGCCGGCGTGTCCTCCGTCAGTGCGCGAGCAACGAGTTTGGCCATCTCGATCTGCGCGGGCCGCTCCTCGTAGCCGGGCAGGGTCTCCGAGAGGATGCCGCCCTGGCCGAGGTCGTTGGTCATGGTCTCGCGCAGCCATGACTCTCCGCCCGCGAGTGGGAGTGCAGGTGTGCTGGGGATGGGCGGCTTCCTGATGGGGGTGATCGTGATCGGCCTCTTCTCGACGGCGGGCGTGGGCGTCGTGGGGGGTGGCGCGGTCAGGGCGATGGGTTGGGGCGTTACGGGAACAGGCACGCTCTTCGTCTCAATGGGAGGCACAACTACCAGGCGACGCGGCTCCTGTTGCGGCAGACTTTGCGCGGGCAGGGGGGTGGCAGCACGCACAGGTGTGGCTATCTCGCGCGCCTCTACCAGGGGTTGCGCTGCTGGGAAGGCCGTAAGCGTGGCTGGTATGGGCATGGCGCTGGGGACTGTGCGAGGGGTGATCTCCGGGACTGGCAGACCCATCAGGGCGCGCAGGTAGGCGTAGGAGAAGGCCTGGGTATGCGGAAAGCGCTCCTCCGGGACACGGGCCAGCGCCTGGAGCAGCACCTGCTCCACGGCTGGCGAGATGGCATCGTTGAAGCTGCTGGGGGGCGGGAGCGGCACCTGCTCCTGCTGGCGCAGCAGTTCCGCCGTCTCGCTGGCCTCATATGGACGGCGGCCGCAGAGCCACTCGTAGACCATCGCCGCCAGCGCGTACTGGTCGCTGGCCGGAACGGGCGCGCCTCGCAGGTATTCGGGCGCGCCATACAGGAGCGCCTCCGCGTCGTTGTCGGGCGGTAGGGGAGAGCCAGGCACTGAGAGCGCGAAGTTTGCCAACAGCGGGTTGGCCGGCGTGCCAAACAGGTTAGCGGGATGCAGATTGGCATGCACGATAGTATTGACGTGCGCGTAATTCAGGGCATCGCCAATTGCCGAAAGCACGGTCTTGACCCCAACCGGCTCAACGCGCTGTCCTGGTGTGAAGTGCTCGCGCATCGTCCCGCCCTGCACATGGGCCATCACCAGGTAGCCGCAGTCGTGGTGCGCGCCGCCATCCTGGATCAGGCCGAAGTCCTGGATGCCGATGATATGGCGATGCGTGAGCTTCTTAAGCTGTTTCGCGCGCGCCACAAAGGCCTCCCTGGCCTCGGTCGTAACCAGTGGTGCGCGGGTGACTTTGATAACGACATCTTTCTTACGTTGCTGTTGCTTGCCCTGGTAGAGACTGCCGGTAGAACCTTCCTTGAGCAGCCCGGTGATCGTGTATAGACCGATCTGCCGCAGTTCTACATCTGCCATAAAAATATTGCTCTCTTCCCCACTATGCGAACGAATGTTTGTGTGCATGAGCAGTATATCACAGAGATGGGGTACGAACAATCTGGGCCGTTGGCGTCCCCACGCGGCTAGCGGTTGTCTTTCTCAGGAGCATATCCCTGGGCGAGAAGATGGTCCAGGGGAAGAAAACGCGGGGTCGGCAGGGCATCCCAGGAGAACCAGCCGACAGCCGACATCTCACGAACTGAGTTCACCCGCGCCTCGCCAGAGACATACCTGCTCTCTATCCAGATGGTCACATAATGTTTGCCTTCGGCCTCAAAAATATCGTTGGTGATGGTGCAGAAGGTGAGATCGCTAATCACTACACCAACCTCTTCCCCGACTTCACGAATAGCGCACTCGTGCGGCGACTCTCCATACTCTAAATGGCCTCCAGGCATGGACCATGTGCCAGCTCCATGAGCGTTCTGACGCTTCATGAGAAGCACCTGATCGCCTTTTCTGATAATCACACCAACGCCTATATACGGTCGTTTCGACATGGACTTTCCCTCCAAGCTCTATTGTTCAGGCTGGTCGCTATGATCAACTACCTGGTCCGGCGGGCCTTTCGGTTCCCGCAGTCCAGAGGATACCCAATTCTTCTGCCAAAAACAAGATATTGACGCAGATGATCGACTCCGGGGTACTATCTCAGACGAGTACACTTCTTGTGTTGGAGACATGAAGCATACGAAGGAGAGCAAAGCATATGAAAACTGATCACTTCTATCTAGAACGAGCGTTGTGAGCCTCTACTCACGTAAGACCTCTTTGGCCGTGTGTTGTGTATAATAAACGTTCATTGAAAATATAGCGAATTCTTGACAATCCTTGACTATGCTATTATGATGACGCCATGAAATTGAGCGATTATGCCAAACAACGAGGGGTCCGTTACGAGACAGTGTGGCACTGGTTACGTGACGGAAAAATTAAAGGCCGTCGAGTTGGTACCCACACCATTCTCATTGACGAAGAATGCCCAACGCAGGAACTTATTGGTGGATTGGTTGCCGTCTATACGCGGGTATCCTCAGTAACTTACTGGCCGACCCGATGAGCATTGTGTACAGCTTTTGCACCAGACTGTACGGGCAACGCAGGGCCAAACGTCAAACCGAGAAAATTGTTCAGGAATTGGAGGCAAGGGATGCAACTCGTTGAGAAACACATCATCGGGCGTCATGATCCGCGATATGCAGTCATTGATGCTGCCTGCTTTGCTTCCAAGAACCTGTATAACGCTTCGCTTTATGAAATACGTCAAGCGTTTATCCAGCAGAAAATCTACCTGAATTACTTGGCGATGGATAAGCTTATGCAGAACCACGAAGCGTACAAAGCCCTGCCAGCCAAAGTAGCTCAACAAGTACTCAGGTTATTGGAAAAGAACTGGATAGCGTTCTTTGCTGTATAGTTAACGTGTGGCGCGTATACCACCATCGCGAATAACATCGTTTTGAAAGAGACGTGCGGCAACATATGGAACAATCGGAAGAGCAGACCAGGGCAACGGGGGGCGAGCAGGCCAGCGAGGCGCAGGCGCATCATTATGATGCGAGCAAGTATGAGCGGCCATCGGTCACCGTTGACGTGGTGATGATGAGCTTGCGCGAATATGACCTCCAGGTGCTGCTGATCAAGCGGCGTTCGTGGCCCTGCGAGGGCATGTGGGCCATTCCGGGCGGCTTTGTCAACATCGACGAATCCCTGGAGTCCGCCGCCAAGCGCGAGTTGCAGGAAGAGACGGGCGTCGAAGATGTCTACCTGGAGCAACTCTACACCTTTGGGGACCCCGGTCGCGACCCACGGACGCGCGTGATTACCGTGGTCTATTTCGCGCTGCTGGACTCTGAGCGCTTGCAGGTCAGGGCGGCGGACGATGCGGCGGATGTCGGCTGGTTCTCCGTCTATCACCTGCCCGAACTGGCGTTTGACCACGCGAAGATTCTCCAGTACGCCCTGCAGCGGCTGCGCGGCAAGCTTGACTATACCACCATTGCCTTCAACCTGCTGCCGGAGGAGTTCACGCTGCACGAATTGCAGCGCGTCTATGAGATCATCCTGCACCGCAAGCTTGACAAGCGCAACTTCCGTAAAAAGATCCTCGCGACCGGCATCCTGGCGGACACGGGTGCCAAGAAGATGGAAGGAACTCACCGGCCGGCGCGCCTGTATCGCTTCAATTCGGAGGCGCAGTCAGGCTCCGACGCCTGAGTGCTCCCCATCTGGGGTATCAACATGAAATGTTGTAAATACATTGCTCGCGATCTGGTTGGCCCCACGACTTCGCGCAACGAGCTACACGCAAGGAAAGATGTGAGAAAAGCCCGTCATGCTGACAAAGCACGATGGGCTTTTCTCACATCCCCGCCCTCACTTGACCCCGATGCGGACTCGGTAGCTCACATACCAGGGGATGGGTTCGGACCCAAGAGATTGGAACACAGCGCTGCTGAGGCGGTCAAAACCGGTCTCTTGTTCGGTGAACTGGAACTGCCCGCTGAACGCACTGCTGCGCATCATCTCAAGAAACCGCGCCGCGTCTCCTTGCTCGATATGATGAAGCAACACCTCATTGGTGAAGCGGAAGTGAGCGCTCGCGCGCATGCGTTCGAGATGCCTGTCCTTCGGCCAGAGCTTGAGGGTGTCAGGCAGTCCGCGCGCCCGGACAAGCTCCACCATGCGGGAAGCTACCTCCTGGGCGAGCCGGTCAAGCTCCCAATGGAGTGTTGGTGGCCAATCATAGTCATATGCAGCAAAGATCCCTCCGGGTCGGAGAATACGAGCGATCTCGGCCAGGGTCGCCGTTGGTTCCATCCAGTGAAACGATTGGGCGGCAGTGACGATATCTGCGCACTCATCAGGCAGGCCCGTCTGATGAGCAACTCCCTCGCGATACTCGATATGTGCCGCGTAGGGATCGTGCTCGATCTTGTGGATGGCCTCTTTCCGCATGTCGGCATTGGGTTCGATGCCAATCACCCGCTCAGCTCGCTCACCCCAGATCGCGGTTGAGAGACCGGTCCCGCTGCCCACATCCACCACCAGGGTGGGATGCGGTAGGTGGATCACCTGCGTCAGCAGATCGAGCAAAGCTAGTGGCGGCGTCGGACGTACCCGATCGTAGCTGCTGGCTTTGCCAGTCCAAACATCACTGGTTTCTGTCATGCTGTTTTCTCCTTCCTTTTTTAAGCAGATGAAGAGCTAGCCGAGAAGCTCGAAAATCTGGGCGCGCACCTTTCCCAAAACCCCAAGAGTATCGAGAATATCCGCGCCGACACCGCCACCATCGCGCACAATCCCCAGGAGGATATGTTCGGTGCGAACGTAGGCACTTCCCTGCCGCTCTGCTTCGTCCAGTGCAAGTGAGAGCACCTTGCGAGATCGGGGCACGTAGTCAATTTCCTCCTGGACAGGTTGGTCTCCACGCCCAATTTCCTTTTCAACAGCAGCACGGACGGGAGCAAGCGCGACACCCAATTTTTCCAGCGCCAGGGCCGCGAGACCCTCTTGTTCGCGTAACACACCTATTAACAGGTGTTCGGTCCCGATATACTGGTGCTTGAAGGAGAGTGCCTCCTCTCGGGCGAGGACAAGCACCTGCTGAGCGTGTTCATTGAGGCGGTTGAGGTGTTTGCTGGGAATCCAGGTGGGTTGATAGGTGCTCAGGGCCGTGAAGAGTAGTTGGTGCAGGACACTGGTGATGGTGCGATCCTCGGTCTGAGCAATCTGCGCCAATTGTTCGTACACATGAAGGGGGACTTCGACCGCGCGGCGGTCTTTGCTGGATGGCATCGTGTATTCCTCTGCTGGCTAATACTTCGGTAATTACCCTGGTATGTCCAGAAGCAGCATACCATAGTATTTACCAGGGTATCAAGAACAGCCCGCCATTATTTCATCTCAAATTCGTGCAGGTGTGACCCAATGTACCACTGTGCAAGCGAGGCCTCATACGGATGCGGCATGAGGTGTAGGGCGCCGCTGACCTGCGCCCTATAGACATGAAGTTAAGGGTGAAGGAGAGGCCGGTCGTCGTTCCGTAGGGCGTGG
>JBDTHH010000628.1:0-2546 GCA_039937055.1 Ktedonobacteraceae bacterium
GATAACGCCCACATCGAACTCACAGCCGCGCACACGCTGTAGCTCCAGGCCATGCGATGTGGTCTCGACCACCGCGTGAGTAGCGCCGGCAGCGAGCGCGCGGCGCAGAAACTGCTGCACCTCCAGGGCCTCCAGTGTGCTTTGCCGGCTGCTATTCTCCCATGCCTGTCCGTTCAATCTGAAGTTAGCCGTGGTCATCAAGCCGTTCTGCTGCCCTGCCGTCTCCAGGATGATGCTGACCAGGTTGCTGGTGGTCGTCTTGCCATCGGTGCCGGTCACGCCGATGGTACACAGCTTGCGCGTGGGATAGTCGTAGAAGGCGCAGGCCAGGTTGGCCAGGGCTACGCGTACATCGCGCACCTCTATATAGAGTAGTGGCAGCGATGTGTTGTCCTGTAACGGCTCGCCCAGGGCCGCGCGCGCCCCGCGCCGGGCGGCATCGGCGAGGAAGCGCCGGCCATCGGTATGTGTTCCGGGTACGGCCACGAACAGTCCTCCTGGCTGTACCTGGCGTGAGTCATATGCCAGCTCTGTGATCGCGCTCCTCTCATAAGCGCCTGGTAGCGCATTCGTGGTCCCCCCAGCGCTATGAAACGCCCGTGGACTCTCCTCTAATGAGGCCAGAAGTGTATGTAATTGCATCCTGATCCCTGTATCTAACAGACGCTTTTAATAGTAAATAGTGTACGCGCGATGATAGGGCTGCATACCGATCAGATTTTGACCGAGCAGCCAGAGGCGTTGATCTATCTCCATAGCCGTCATCGCACATCCATGAGCCGCCATCTCCTGCCGTAATAGCTCGCATGCCCATACAGTTACCGCCCGTATCTCTACCTCTTCGCTGCCAGCAGGCTCTAGAAGTTCCTGTGCATTGACACGTGCGGCCAGCGCCGGATCGTAGGCGATCACTCCGAAGTGGCGCAGCACTTGCGGAAGTTTGTAATCAGCGAAAATGGTGAGCTGGTCAAGGTTGGCGAACTCGCCCCAGCGCTGGCCTGCGCAGGCGCTATGCAGATCGGCAACGCAGATCTGAGCGCGTTTGAAGAAGCCGACTTCGCGGTTACGGTAGTGCGCGGTATCGTGAAATGAAGGGAACTCACGGGCTATGAGCGTTGCCAGTTGAGGTGCGCTGCCCTTTGCCTGCTCGATAGCCTGGCTGAATTGACCGCCAAAGCGTGCGAGCAGGACGCTCCCAACCTGCTGTATATTGTGCAGGCGCTCCTCAAAAAGTGGCATCCTGCGCGTTCCCCGAAAGATATGCGCCAGGTCTTCGGCGCTCATAGTGCTCAGATAGGTGGCATCCCAGAGGGGCTTGCCCTCTTCCACTGCCCGTGTGAGCGCGGCCGCCTCGGCCCAGTACCCGTTGAGCGTCTCGCCTTTGTATTCAATCGACCAACGCGGCTGATCTTTTTCCGCCCAGAAACAGAAATTCACAGCGTCGAGCACCAGCAGCCAGTTGATCGTGCGCTCTGTGCCATCGTTAAAATGGTAGCGTTCATCCCACACAGAAACGCCAGGTGTGGTGGACTCTCCCGCTTGTTGTGCCCACTGGAGGCTCAGACGACTCAGGCGATCTCTATTGATCCAGGCGTGTTCTCCCTGCTCGACCACCTGCCGCGTGCTGCTCAGTATCCCCAGCGGATCAGCATGCAGCAGAAGGTACCCATCTTCATCGCACTCCTCGTCCCATGGCGACATCTCGGCCATATTTCTGTTTTCTCCTTACCTGCTGCCTCCGATTGTACAAAGTCCCGCCGCATTCGTCAATGCGACGGGACTTTGCGCATGCCGGCGCTGTGTGTCACAAGAACGCTTAGGAGATTCTTTCCCAATCGGCTTCGCTTCTGGCCAGCATAGCGCCAATGGAGGCGACCACCAGGCAGATCAAGGTGATGCCGCCGACGATGATCCACCAGTGGCCGTTGTCGATTTGTTGCGGGATCAGGCTGTAGACCAGGGCCCCCACGATGCTCACGATGCAGGTTAGCGTGCCCAGCACGATACAGAGCCACAGCATAGGCGCCGGAAAAATCAGGTTGGCCCGGAACGCTTTCGGGTCATTGAGGTAGAACTTCACCAGGTTAATGAAGAGGAAGGCAGTTGAGATAGCCCACACCAGCGTGGATGCTGAGATGACGACATTGTAGACATCCGAGTTGAGGGTAGCGGCCGTGGCCACAGGGGCAAAGGCCGGAATAATAATGTAGACAACACCGGCAAAAATCATGGCTACAATCGTCTGCATCATAATGGCATTGACCGGAACACGGTTTTTATTGAGCCGTGCAATCTTCACGGGCAGGCGCTGATCGATGCCCCCAACGAGCAGCAGCCGCGCATACGCATAGTTGTAGATGGCTGGCGTGATCACAAAGTTACACATAATCAGAATGGCCACAATGATCCCCGCGACCGCCCCAAGCGCCTTCTCTACAGTGAGTGCCAGGGCGAATGGGTTGCCGGTCGGCGCTGTTCCCAGCACGACCAGTACACCAAAAGTCGCTACAAAGTAGCCGATCAGCACCAGTAGCGCTCCCCAGAGC
>JBDTHH010000629.1:0-3131 GCA_039937055.1 Ktedonobacteraceae bacterium
CCATGTTTTACCTGCAACTGGGCGCTATGTTCATTGCTGTTGTGCAGATCCTGATCTACGCGGGAGCCATCATGGTGCTGTTCCTCTTCGTGGTCACTATGCTGGCCACCGACACCAACGACGCGGAGGTGGCCGACCGCATCCCCTGGCAGCGCGGGGTCGCCGCCGGGCTGGGCTTCGTGCTGGTTGCTGCCCTGAGCTACCTGCTCTTCACGGGCAAGACGGTTGATAGCGCGGCACAGACCACCGGCGCGAACAGCCTCTCGCACATGGTACAGTCGCAGGGCAATATCGAGGCGTTCGGGCTGGCACTGTTTCACGGCTTCTCGTTCGCCTTTGAAGTAACCAGCCTGATTATTGTGGTAGCTATCCTGGGCGCGCTCGTGCTGGGCAGGAGGGCCTAGGGGCTGCGGAAGGGCGCGGACCGTCCTATTCGGAGGCTTATTTTTATGGACACATTACCATTATCCTGGTATCTGATAGTGAGCGCCATGCTGTTCTCGATTGGCGTCGTCGGCGTGCTGGTGCGGCGCAATCCGCTCATTATATTTATGTCAATTGAATTGATGCTCAATGCGGTAAATCTATCGTTTGTGGCCTTCTCGCGCTACCTCGATTCAGCGGACGGGCAGATATTTGTCTTTATCGTCCTGACAGTTGCTGCGGCCGAGGTCGTCGTGGGGCTGGCAATCATCGTCTCGATCTTCCGCACGCGCCACAACATCGATGTCGACGATATGCATCTCTTACGAGGATAATTTGTCATGACAAATCTGACTGCATGGGTGCTGCTGATGCCCCTGCTCGGCTTCATCATCCTGGGTGTGCTTGGCAGGGCCATGTCGCGCCAGGCGGTGCTGACCGTGGCATGGAGCGCGGCGGGCCTGGCATTTCTCTTTGCCGCGCTCAGCTTTTTCTCGATGCTGGGGACGCAGCCGGAGACGGCGCGGGTGAGCGACATCGTGATCTATCACTGGGTCAGTTCCGGCGACTTTCAACTGGATTTCGGCCTGCTGCTTGACCCGCTCTCGGCCACCATGCTGATGGTGATCACGGGCGTCGGTTTCCTGATCCATATCTATTCAGCGGGCTACATGGAGGGTGATCCGAGCTTCTGGCGTTTCTTCTGCTTCATGAACTTCTTTATTTTCGCCATGACCCTGCTGGTAAGCGCGGACAACCTGCTCTTCCTGCTCGTTGGCTGGGCCTTAGTGGGCCTGGCCTCCTTCCTGCTCATCGGCTTCTGGTACCAGCGGCGCGCGGCTGTCGCGGCCGCCAGGAAGGCCCTGATCATCAACATCATAGGCGACTTCGGCCTGATGTTGGCAATCTTCCTGCTCTTCAAACACTACAGCACGCTGCTCTATGGCTTTGGCAGCGCGAACAACTGCATCCCAGGCAACGCTGGTTATGGCGTGCTGACCGCGCTTGGCTGCACTGCTGTGGGTCACACCACCCTGACCGCCATCTGCCTGCTGCTCTTCGTGGCCTGCGCCGCCAAATCGGCGCAACTGCCGCTGTACATGTGGCTGCCCGACGCCATGGAGGGTCCCACGCCGGTCAGCGCGCTGATCCACGCCGCCACAATGGTCACGGCGGGCGTCTACCTGGTGGCGCGCATGCATCCGCTGTTCGAGCTATCAACGACAGCGCTGACCATTGTGGCGGTCATCGGCGGCGTCACGGCGCTCTTCGCGGCCAGCATCGCCCTGGTGCAGCTCGACATCAAGCGCGTGCTGGCCTACTCGACGATCAGCCAGCTTGGCTACATGTTTATGGGCGAGGGCGTGCATAACTACAGCGCCGGTATCTTCCACCTGACCACGCACGCCTACTTTAAGGCGCTACTCTTCCTGGCGGCCGGCGCGGTGATCCACGCCCTGGGCGGCGAACAGGACATGCGCGAGATGGGCGGTCTGCGGCAGCGCATGAAGATCACCTTCTGGACGTTCCTGATCGGGGCCCTGGCCATCAGCGCCATCCCGCCGTTCGCGGGCTTCTGGAGCAAGGACGAGATCCTCAGCTCCCTGCTGGCGCAGGGCGCGGCGGGGAACCGCGTCGCCTATGTGCTGTGGGGCCTGGGCCTGCTGACGGCGGCGCTGACGGCCTTCTACATGTTCCGCCTGGTCTTCGGCATCTTCATGGGCAGCTATCGCGGCACCGGGCCGGTCGCGCATGGACACGCGGTTACGGAGGAGACAGAGGAAGAGGAGCCAGAGCCCGCGCGCAGCAAGCGCCGGGCCGGTAGTGGCTTCTACGATATCTACGAGGTGCCGGGCATTATGACGGTGCCGCTGCTGATCCTGGCGGGCCTCTCGATCATCGGCGGCCTGGTCGGATCGTTCGACATCATCAGGCTCACACGCTGGCACCCATTCGCGGCCTTCCTGGACCCGGTCTTCAGCGATGTCACCACCTTGCATACGCCCTCGTATACGCTCCAGTTGGTCTCAACGCTAGCCAGTCTTGTGCTGGCCGCAGTAGGTATCCTGGTCGCCTGGCGTATGTACCGCAGAGGCTTCGAGTACAAGGAGAACCACAACCCGGTCTATCAACTGCTCGTGCATAAGTATTATGTTGACGAGATCTGCATCGCGCTGCTGATCAATCCGCTGCTGTGGGTGGGCCGCCAGGCCTCGCGCCTGATAGAGGACGACGCGCTGGATGGCGGCAGTCGCGGCGTCGGCTGGCTGTTTCGCGGGACCAGCGGAGGACTGGGGCGCTTGCAGACGGGCTACATGCGTAACTATGCCCTGGCGATCTTGTTAGGTGTCGTTTTGATCGTTGTCTATTATGTTGTGAGGGGGTAGAGGTATGTTTCCTATCTTATCGCTGATCACATTCCTGCCTCTGCTTGGTGGGGTGGCGCTCCTGCTTATTCCAGGTGAGCGCAGAAATATTATTCGCTGGGCGGCGCTCATTATAGGCTGGGTGGAACTGATGCTTGTCCTGGGTCTGCTTCTGGCCTACGCGCAACCCAAAGCGCCAGACGTGACCATCGGCACGCTTCCCCTGGTGACAAGTCCTGCCGGGACAAATGTTTCAGCCGTCACCTTCCCGATCCAGGAACAACTGGCCTGGCTGCCTAAGCTGGGCATCGGCTATAGCATGGGCGTGGATGGTCTGAGCGT
>JBDTHH010000630.1:0-5856 GCA_039937055.1 Ktedonobacteraceae bacterium
GCCGCGTGGTCGGTGCCGACCACCAGAACATTGAATTGATGGGCAAAGCGATACTGGACCGTCATGCGCTCCTGGGCCTTCTGGTTCCCTTTGTTATAATCTGTCATTATTTCTTGTTTAGACTAACAGCAACCTTCCAGCACCCTGAAAAGAGTTCGGTGAAAGGGTTCAGAAGCTATGCACGAGCGAACACATTCGTCACTTTGGGATCAAAGGAGGCAATTTTGGGGTCTTGCGAACGATCGAAAAGCGCTTCGCCTTGCCAATCTTGACTCCTTTGGCCCGCCCCGGCGATTTTCCTCGGGGTCGTGGGGCGCGTGCAGGTGTACCCAATTGTGGCAACAATTTGTTCATCGCGCGATGCACCTGTTGCGGAGTCGGTGCTCGATGAGTGCTTTCCCACGGCCGAAGCTCCGGTTCCACAATCTCACGTGCCAGAACCAGGTGATTGTGAGCGATGGCAATCCCTGTCCACAGCCATCGCTCCTCTGTTTGGGGCAGATAGCTCGCCAGCACCCGCTTCAACTGGGCCTCATCAATACGTCCATCTTCAAAAGCTTCATACAGGCTCGACCATCGACGCTCAAAAGACGGCGACAGCGACAATTCGGGAAACGAACGGGCGCGGTCTTCCGTCAACAGCGCATCAATCGTATTAAACAAAGCGTCGCCTGCTCGCTGGAAACAGCCATACACTGCGTGACGAAACTCTTTCACTGTGTTACGGTTCATCTGGAGTATGCTCCTGTTTGTTTTTGGTTGAATGGAACATTACTCCATCGGGCAATCTTCTGCAAGAGGAGATTGCCTGAGCTTATTTTAGTCTAAACGAGAATATATTTGCATGTCAAATAGTCATATTTGACGTATTATCCATATTCTCTCTTGACAACACAAATATTCTCATTTATACTTTTTACTAGAGGGTGTAGAAAATAGCCAGAGATGCTATTTTGCTCAGTGAGCAGAGCCAATTGAGATGAAAATAGGGCTATTTTCGTTTGAAAAGGTTTATGAGACTGAAGCAATCCAGCATACCAACTGCTGGCTCCTGGGGTCTTTTCTCCCTTCTCCACGATGGCAGGGCTTGTAATTATGGCCGCGCTTCAAGCCTCACCACCCGGATCGAGCAGGAAGCTCGTTCGCTTAACTCTTACCATTGTTTTTGCTGGACAGAAGAGAGCAGTCCTATCCTTTAAGGTGAAATGGGGAGTGCTTCCCATGAGAGGTGACTGTTTTCCCAGTCCTGCGTTTGAGAAGGGTTGTCTCTTGTGAAAGGATTCTTTAACTCTCACCTGGGCTCAGACGAGCGCCATCCTCGTCGCTATTTCGCTAAGCGTGTGTTTGGCAAAACAACGCTCATAGCAATACTCCTGACCCTTGCCTTAAGTTTAGTATCAGGCCAAGCTTTTGCCTGGACACAGGAGATCAACGAATTTGATTCCGGCGGCACTGTTGTATGCGGATCAAGCCAATATGAGCCTTGCGTTGCCTGGGCACAAGGATATCATCAGAGCATCACCGTGAAAGTATACATCGATCCATCGATGTATACTCAAGGCTTTGACTTCCGCCCTGAGATCAATGCAGCCATCTCCAATTTCAATTCTGCTCCAGCGTGGAATCCCTACTATTCAGCCTGTTACACATCCGGTTGTGGTGCTGTTTCGTACACATATGCACCCACTCTTGCCTGTTCTGGTGGGGTCACCGATGTCAGTGGGTATGGGACACCATTCCAGGCAACCGTCAATGGTCAAACCTCCTGGTATGCGGCACTTAACAGTGTTCCGATCATTATAGAGCACGATAACTTCGTCAAATGGAACACCAATATGCAGTTCAACTTCAATTGCAGTGCTGGTACTGCTACATATGATGCGTATGTAGTAATTGCTCATGAAATGGGGCATTCCGAGGGCCTGGGACATACTAATCACTCTCCTGCCTTGATGATGTCAGGGGAAACGTGCTGCAGGACGCTCCAAAACGATGACAAAAATGGCCTACATGCCATCTACCCAGGTTACTGGCCTGGCTGAGGACTGACGCTAGAATCAACCGGAAGAGTTTTCTTAAGGAACTTGTCAAGAAGGAGCATATATGCCATCCAAACGACGTGTTGTTTCCATGTTCTGGACAACAACGTTAGCAATAGCTATCATAGGAGGGGTAGTTGCATGTGGCACGCCTCAGGCTACCTATACTACCCCGGCTGCGCCTGTCAGCACAGGGTCTGGATCACAGCAAGGGATCGCACTGAAACTCGGTAGCTATCGCCCTAACGTTCGCAGACCAGGCCAGATGTGTACCTTTCTCCTGGTTGCAGATGTGAAGGTGACGGGAGTCGGCCAGGCCCATTGGAATACCAGTACAGGCACGAAACCTGCTGATGCTAGCAAACTCACGGTGATGCAAAAGGGCTATTACATTTACACGCCGCTGAAACTGATCTTCCAACACATCTACATTGATCATCGGCCCCAGCATACACAAGAGTTTGTCTCCGTTGGCGGCCAGGTAGGAGCCGATAGCATCACAATGGAAGATTTTCCGCGGGTGACAAGTGGCCACTACTTGATGATTTTTACTCCGACACTGATGGCTGGGCAAAAAGGGTTTGATGCCACCAGACTGACGCTCTACAGTGCGTTCCCCATCTCCAGTCAGGAGAGTGTCATGTTACAGCCAAAAATGATTGAGCAAGGACAGGTATCTCAGCAAGAGGTTGATATGCCACTGGTTCAAGTGGCTCAACAGCTTGCCACCTGCAAGTAAGACATCACATCCGCGCGGCTTTGTCTCTGTGTGCTGCTTCCCTCCCCAGAAGCAGCACAATTGTCAAATCAAGCTGTTTTTCTAGAGTATATCATCCTTTCGAAAAGGATAGGAAAAGTAGCCGTCGTTACACCGCTAGAGGTTCTGTCGTTGTACATATATGACAGTATCTATGTTACATTCCCTGGGGTACGATGGCTTTGCCGCAGACTAACAACACTGAGAGCCTGCTGCGTATCGATGATGTAGCGCATCTCTCCGGTATACCTAGCCGGACAATTCGTTTTTATAATACGCAGGGGTTGCTGCCAGAACCCGTGATGCGTGGTCGCATTGCCTACTATAGCCAGGAACACCTGCTTGTGCTGCACCTCATTAAGGAACTCAAAGAGCAGCAAAACCTTCCGCTGGATGTCATCAGGCAGTTGCTGGAGATTCGTGCGTTGCACGGGGATGTGCAGATGAACCTGGCCCTCAAGCAGCGCCTGCTGCGCCCGCTTATCTCTGGTGGCCAGGAGGTGCGGCTCTCCAGAGAGGCCCTGTTGCAGCAGACGGGCGCGAGCGGTGAGCAGGTTGACGAACTGGTGCGCCAGTCCCTGCTCTTCCCCATGCAGTCCGAAAACGAGATTGTCTTTACGGGCGATGATGTGCTGCTGCTCGAACTCTACCTGCGCCTCGAACAGCTAGGCCTGCCGCTGACCCTGGCCTCCCTGATCCGCTTCCATTTGCGCCAGCTTGTGCGCAGCGAGATCGCCGCCTTCGAGCAATATGTCCTGCCCGGCTGGCGCGAGTCAGGCATGTCCATCGAGCAACAGGGCCGGCAATTCGAAGAGATATTGACGCTCACCGATACGCTAATCTCGGTACTGCACCGCAAGATGCTGTGATGCCTACGGGGAAGAACGTTCGTGCTCTTCTTCCACCTCTGGCGTTTTCAGTTCCATGTCTGCCTGTTCGTTTTCAGTGACTTCTGTGGTGTGAGCGTCTGGCTCGTCGCTCGTTGTTGTCTCTATTGCCTCGCGCTGTGGCTCCGGTGCGTGTGTAAGCTGGTCGGCTTCCTGGTGAGCGCCATTGCCTCCAGGCTCTACAGGGTGCTCCATGCCATCTCCTGCATCCTTGCCATCCCTAATATCGTTGGCATACTCGTTCTCCCCGGCGTTCGCTGCTTCGATTGCCTCTGGCTGCGATTTTTGCCGGATGCCGTAGGTGGCCGCGACCTCGCTTGCCGGCACCGGTTTGGAGTAGCGCAGCACCAGGTAGGAGATAGGCAGCAAGGCAACCATCAGGACGAGCGATGTCCACTGCGCCTGCTTGAGACCCCAGTTCAGACCCAGGAAGCCGATGATAATATTATCGCGTGTAAAGAAGACCAGAAACTGAGTGATGGTGTAACCGAACAGGTAGACCAGCGTCAGCGTGCCGGGGCGGCGTAAGCGATACGAGAGAAAGAACATTAAGCTCAGCAGGACAATATTGGCGAGCATTTCATAGCCGGCCGCTGGCTGCACAGGGACCTGGCAGGTTTCGGGTCTCAGGCAGGCCCAACTGCTGGGATGCAGGTAGACGGTGGACCAGGGCAGCGTGCTGCGGTAACCGATGATGTCGCCGTTGATCAGGTTGCCGACGCGTCCGAAGATCTGCCCGATGGCGGCGAAGAGCACGCCCATGTCAATCGCCACCAGGGGGTTGATGCGCGCGACCCGTGCGCGCCAGAAGAGCACAGGGATCGTCAGGAAGATGGCCCCAAAGAAGGCCATACCGCCCTCCCAGGTGGCCAGAATGTGCCAGGGCTGGGCGAGATAGTACGAAACGAGGTTCGGTTGCTGGATCACGAAATACAGGCGACCACCGATCAGCCCGGCGACGATACACCACCAGAGGAAACGGTTGATCATCTCCGAGGTGATGCCCTTACGGCGCGCGTAGCCCTGGATACCCCAGAGGGCCATCACAATGGCTACCACGTACATCAACCCGTACCAGCGCAGGGCCAGCGGCCCGATATGCACGATTACCGGGTCGATGTTAATGTAAATGTAAGGGGGGCCGATACGCAGCCAGCCCCAGTTAATTATGTCAGCCAGTGTAAAAATCGGGATACTTCCCATTACTTACTCCAATACTGTTAGACAGCGGTATTTTTCCTATGATAACCATATCATCTATTATATGCAAGCCCTGATACATTTATCTCAAGGCCATTGAAAATTCGTAGCAAGCAAGCCTATTCATCTACTCTGATAGTATGATATGCTTTCTATGGTAGGTGAGGCAACGCTGCCTCCAGTTGTTCCCAGGGAAGGAAGGGCTTTCTATGGTAAAAAATATTACCAGGCAACCGGCGAAACGTAAACCCGGAGAGAGCGTCTACGAACGCTATATCCGTACTGAAGAGTTGCTCTCCCTCCAGAGGCCGGAGGATGAGTTAGTCCACCATGAAGAGTTGCAGTTCATCATCGTTCACCAGGTGTTCGAGTTGTGGTGGAAGGAGACGGCCTTTGAGCTGCGCACCATCCATACGTTGCTACAACGGTTCGATCTGCCTCCCGCTCTGCGTCTGCTTCAGCGCGTGATACGCATCCAGCATCTAATGATGGAGAATCTGCGCATGCTGGAAACGATGTCGCCGTGGGAATTTCATATGTTCCGTAAAGTACTGGCGGATGGTGCCGGGACCGATTCGCCAGGTTTTCATATGTTGATGCTGCTCTCGCCACCGCTCTGGGATGATTTCTGTGCGCTCCTCGAACACGAGCAGGTGACGCTGATGAATGTTTACACCGAGGCCGAGCGCCATCCGCTGCTGCTGGCCTTTGCCGAGGCGTTGATCGATTATGACGAGATATTTCAGTTGTTCCGCAGCCAGCATTTCAAGCTGGCCAAGCGCATGATCGGCCCCGGCTCCACCGGCACCGGCGGCACTCCAATGGAGCTGCTGGAAAAGACGCTCACGGATGTGTTCTATCCTGAACTGTGGGAGCTACGCAACCAGCTGACGACCCTCGCCGAAGAGCGTGGGATGGTCTGAGTCCCGTAGCGCGTGGCTTGCCTCGCCGTCCCCCTGGTTACAGTGACGGC
>JBDTHH010000631.1:0-4236 GCA_039937055.1 Ktedonobacteraceae bacterium
GCCCCTGGCAAAGCTGTCCTCTACCGGCGTGAATTCCAGATCCTGAATGGCCTGCTGATAGGCCGGCTCCAGGTCATAAACCACGAAGTAGGTCTGTGGCCCTTCGGTTTTGCATAATGTCTTCATAGAAGGTACCCCTCTCGCTTATAATATGTCGCTCGTAAGCAGAATATTTCTAGCATATACCACTGATGCAAGTCAGATTGACCGTCTCTCTTGCTTCTCTCGAACATCTGCGCTATCATACGGATGTCGCTACAGTCTCTGGGCTGGTAAAAACAGGTGAGTGGGGTAGATCTGGTTGTGTATAATGGTAAACTTATGCCGGCAGGCATCGATGGAGCGTCAGCGTAAGGAGGGAACCGGCAATGGCAAGCAGCAATCAAAACAAAGAGCGCAAGGGCAAGAGCGAGCGGGTGGTGCCGCGTGTGGATACACGCGCGGGGCAACGGACCTCGCGGGCCAGTGGCGCGGCCGGTGGTATCAGCTCGAAGGGCACACAGGTCGAGCAGCGCGTTAACAACACACCACGCAAGGGCGCGAGCGCACCCCGTTCGCGTACACCCAGGGCTGCTGGCTCGGCGCGCCCGCAAGCCAATACGCGCAGAAGCCCGGCGCCGCCTTCCTCCGCTCCAGCGCCCACGCGTGACGTGCGTTTCATCACCTGGCTGAGAGACAACTGGCAGAAGCTGGAGGTGCACCAGCAACAACGGTTCTACAGTGTGCTGCTGCTGGTCATGTCGCTCCTGTTGCTGGCCTTCCTGACGGTATTGCGTACTGCCCCGGTGGTCTCCATCTTCTATGAGATTTTTATAGCTTTTTTTGGCTGGTCGGCCTACCTGCTGGCCACTGGCCTGGTCGTCTTTTCGGTGGCAAACCTTGTCGAGGGTATCCGCAAGCAGCCGTTCATTCGCTGGTCGCTGGTGTCTGGCCTGGTTGTCCTGTGGCTGCTGGTGCTGGCTGAGAGCCGTCTGATCCTGGGAGGCAAAACGGGAGGTGTGGCAGCGACGTTGCTGGTCTACCCACTCCAGGGCTGGCCCGCCACCGTCGGCCATGTACTGCTGCTGGGCCTGTTTGTGATCGTCAGCATCCTGACGTTCCGCATCACCTTCAGGCATGTCTTGCTGGTTGGCCGCTTCATCGGACTGCTGGCCGCGGACTCGCCGAACAAAACGGCGCTGAACAAAGCTCCTGGCCCCTCGCCGTATCTCGGCCAGCGCCCGCAGTATAGTCGCTATAGTAGTGGTGCCGGGAGCGCCGTCGCCAGGTTGCAGCGCGCAGACAGCAGGGCGCCGGCGGATGACGAGGACGAAGACGACGAGGGCGCTATCGAGTTTGAGGCCGACTTCGAGGACGATCCGCACAACGACATTAATATACACAAACAGGAGATTGGCCAGGTGCCGCGCGGCACCCGCCGGCCAGCAGCGCTGGACCCCAACGAGCATAAGGTCGCCGTACAGGGCGCGCGCCAGCAGGAACTACCCCTGCATGAGCAGCCGACGATAGTGGATAAAGCAGGGATCGGCGCGCTGAGAAACCTGCCGGAGATGGAGCCGCTGCCGCTCAAAGTCAAGCCACCGGTGATTGTGACGCGCAAAGCGCAAGCGGAACTTGCCATTCAGTCGCCGTGGCAACTTCCCGACATCACCCTGCTCAACCATCCAGAGGAGGTCAAGCTGCACCTGCAGGGCGACGACACGGTGGCGCTGGCAAAGATCATTCAAGACACCCTGCGCAGTTTCCGCGTCGAGGCCGAGGTCAGGCCCGAAGACATCAGCATCGGCCCCACCGTCATTCGCTTTGGCATCCGCCCGACCGGCAAGCCGGAGATGAAGGCCGACGAGAAGGGGCGGCTGGTGCCTGTGCGCGATGGCGCTGGCGCGATCATCTACGAGACGCGCACGCGTGTCAGTCGCATCATGGCTCTGCAGAACGACCTCGCGCTCGTGCTGGAGGCCAAGACGATCCGCATGGAGGCCCCGGTCCCTGGCCGGCCATACGTGGGCGTGGAGATCCCCAACAAGAATAGCCGCCTCGTCACGTTGCGCGAGGTGCTTGAAAGCAAAGAGTACCACGTGGCCAAAGCCAAGTCGAAACTGGCCATCGCGCTGGGCAAAG
The DNA here is from genome assembly GCA_039937055.1 of Ktedonobacteraceae bacterium. GTDB lineage: Bacteria > Chloroflexota > Ktedonobacteria > Ktedonobacterales > Ktedonobacteraceae > JALYTT01. Next base: position 2,122 of record JBDTHH010000631.1, read on the forward strand.
ACGTGGCGGGTGCCGTACGCGTCGGTGACCTGGCGCGCATGCCGCACCTGCTGATTGCCGGCGCAACCGGAGCCGGTAAATGCCTTGCCTATGACGAACCTGTTTTTCTAGCGGATGGGCGAATCGTGAAGGTACAGGAACTGCTAGGACAAACAGTGCAGGTGATTGGCGTTACGGATACGCAAACCATGCGGCAGATACCAGTTGCAGCAACGCTCACGGATAACGGAGTGCAGGAAATCTACGAGGTTGAACTTGATAATGGTATTATCCTGCGTCGCACAGGGGAACATCCTCTGTGGGCTGCCCAACTGGATGAAAATCAACATGTTGGCAGACAGGCAGATGGAAAGGCAAAACGACGCACCCGTGCAATAAACACGGGCTGGTTGTCAGCAAAAGATCTTCGCGTCTGTGGTAACCGACCTCATTTTGATGGACATGTCATTTTGTGCTCGCGTGAATTACATCAAAAAGGTGCTTTCAGGCATAGTGATGCAGATGAGGTGCTCCTGGCCGTTCAGGAACGACAGGCAGAGCAGGAGCGGGCTACTAACGATTGGAACGCGTGGCGCCAAGCAAGGCCGCAACCTGATCAGAAATTTGCGGACTGCCCAGAGGGATATGAATGGAGAAAAGTAGTTGCAATAAGGCGGTCCGTTGCTCCAACTGTGAATATTGAAGTTCATAGCGAGAACCACGCATTCGTGGGCTACGCCGTGGAGCACAATAGCGTCATGATCAACGCCATCATCGCTAGCCTGCTTATGCAGGCCACGTCCGACGATGTGCGCCTGCTGCTGGTTGACCCCAAGATGGTCGAACTGATCATGTACAACGGCATCCCCCACCTGCTGATGCCCGTTGTGACAGAGGTGGAGAAGGTGGTGGGGCTGCTCAAGAACGCTATTGGCGAGATGGAGAAGCGCTACCGGCTCTTCTCGAAGCTCGGCGTGCGCAACCTGGACGGCTATCGGAAGATGCGCGCCGAGCGGGCTGCGCAGGGAGATGCTACCCTGCTGAACCTGCCGGCAATCGTGATTATCATCGACGAGCTGGCGGACCTGATGATGGCGGCCCCCGAAGAGGTCGAGGGCATGATCTGCCGCCTGGCCCAACTGGCGCGCGCCACCGGCATTCACCTGGTGGTGGCCACGCAGCGCCCCTCGGTCGATGTCATCACCGGACTGATCAAGGCCAATATCCCCACGCGCATCTCCTTCATGGTCAGCTCGGCCATCGACTCGCGCACGATCATCGACATGGGCGGGGCCGAGCGCCTGCTGGGTCGCGGCGATATGCTCTACCTGCCGGCGGACATAGGCAAGCCTGAGCGCATCCAGGGCGCCTTCCTGGCCGACGAAGAGGCCGAGCGCATCGTTGGCTACTGGCGACAGCACATGGAGGAACACAACCAGGCAGCAAGCGGCACGGCCCCGGTGCAGGCTGCCTCCACGGCGATCCCGGTCAACGTGGTTGAACCTGGCTGGGAGGTCCAGGAGGCTGTATCCGACGACTTCGAGTTGGATGATGACCTGCTGGAGCAGGCGGAGCAGGTGGTGCGCGAGTATGGACGCGCCTCGATCTCGCTCTTACAGCGCCGCCTGCGCATCGGCTACTCGCGCGCCGCCCGCCTGATCGATCTGCTGGAGGAGCAGGGCACCATTGGCCCATCCGAGGTGAATGGGCGCCCCCGCGAGGTGTTCGATAACCGTGCCTCGGGTCGCAGTAACAGCGGCGAGGGTCATACGATGGCCGACGAGGTAGAGGACATCGTGGCGGAGGAAAAGATGCGCGAGGAGTTTCTCAAGAAGCAGCAGGAGCGAGAGAATAGCGGCCATCCCGATATATAATGAGGGACAACTGTTATGTATAGAACAGGCGAGATAGGATAGGCGAGATACCCCTGTCCCGCGTAGGGATTCGGCTTGCCGCATCCGGGTCAGGCATCCCTGGTTCTCTCCCTGACACTTTTTGAGCCGTGGAAAAGAGGGAAGAAGGGAGAGGAAGAGCAAAACAGGCAGAGAGACCTGGGTCTGAGGAGGGTGGGACTAGGGCCTGTTTGCAAATCATAACCAGAGCATGATAGAGGCAAGCGTGACCATAGCCAGGAAG
>JBDTHH010000632.1:0-4735 GCA_039937055.1 Ktedonobacteraceae bacterium
CCCGCCCTACGGACACGCCGCTCACTTCCTGGCAGAAGAGGCAGCGTTTGATATTGAGGAAGCAAACTCGTTCTTTCTTGATAAGAGCATAGAGAGATGAAGCCAACCGACTCTGTTCGCCTCGCAAGAGTTATGTATCAGGTCCAGGAGCAAACCATGCTGATACCAGGGATCACAGCATTCTTCTCACAGGTCTTTTCGTTTATATCGGCCGTTTTCATAATCTGGATGCTTGTCGATTGTGTCAGAAATCAAGCCATACAAAATAAAGGGTCATGGATCTGCTTTATCTTGCTTACGCAATGGATTGGCGCCAGCGTTTACTTCTTTGCGCGGGGTCCCTGGATGAAAATCAAGCCATCTCTGTTTCCCCAGCGGTCTTCTTCAAGCTACCAAACACCGCCTGCTCCTCAGGCGATGCCTGCTGAGACGCTTTCAGCGTATGACCTCGGCTACCAGGCACACCAGCAAACGCCAGCGCCAGCCTTCCCAGAGAAGACACCAGCACCAGGGATGTCACCATTGCATCCTGAGTATGAGCAATTGCAGGTAACGTACCCGGAGATGCCGCCGATGGAGCAGCACCAATAGGCACAGTTGTTGACACAGGTGCGCGGCAACGTCTATCATCCTTAGCAGAGACACGAAAACCGCCGTGCCGTTTGCTCGCGGCACGGTCCGCGAACACATGTGAGGAAACGTTTCATGTTTACGTTGCGCCAGTACACGCCTGCCGATCTGGAGGCCGTCACATATTTGCATATCTACGCCATTAAGCAGGCGGGTGCCTACCTGGGGCGTGGCCCCTGGGACGATGATGTCTATACGATCGAAGAAGCGTATTTCAACAATCAGGGAGAATTTTTGATCGGCGAATGGGACAGCATGTTTGTGGCCATGGGAGCCTTTCGCCGCACCAACCTGGAGCATGCCGAAATCAAACGCATGCGCGTCCATCCCGATTACCAGGGCCGCGGCTTCGGCCAACTGATTCTCAGCGAACTCGAGGCCCGCGCCCGCGCCATGGGTTATAAGACGCTGCATCTGGATACCTCAGTTTTGCAAGTGCCTGCCCAGAAGCTCTACGAGAAAAACGGCTATCACGAAATCGGCAGAGATAGGTATCAGAATCTCGAAGTGATTTTGTATGAGAAGCACCTGGGCTGATACCACATACCTTCTTCACACCCGAAGCTAGATCACTTCACTGAGGGTGAAAAAGTTTTTGAGCAGCCTGGTTGCGTGCTCTGCATAGGTTGGGAAAAGAGCGACGGCCTCCCGTTCAGTCCGCTCGTATGCTTCGAGACCATAGGCCACGATAAACTCCTGTTTCAGCGCGGGTTCATGCAACCAGATGTCGAGCATCTCCTCGGTGAGTTCACAGTGGTATTGCAGTCCATAGGCCCGTTCTCCATAGCGGAACGCTTGATTGAAGCCCTGGGTGTGATGGGCCAGTGAAACAGCGCCCTGTGGCAGCAGGAAGCAATCCTCATGCCACTGAAACGCTTGCTGGTAGCCTGCAAAGCCCTGGTAGAGTGGATCTTTGCTGCCCTCTTCAGTGAAATAGATGCGCAAAAAGCCAATATGGACCTTGGGCAGTTGCTTCACCTCCGCTTGAAACGCCCTGGCAAGCAGTTGCCCCCCAAGACACATGCCAAGATAGGGAATACCTTGCTTGATCGCTTGCTGGAGATAGGCTTCCTCGTGGACGGTGTAAGGATACCTGTGCCTATCGTACACATGCGCTGCTCCACCCAGCGCCACTATCGCGTCGTACCTCGTGGGGTCCGGCAGGTGGTCCCTTCCAATGTGAATGAGGTGATAGAAGGTTTCGTATTCATCGAGCATGGTACCCACACGACCGGCAGGGTTTTCCTTGATATGTTGCAGGACCAACACCCGTTTCTTATCAGTCATCGCTCACTCCTTTTGTGCGTCGCTGTTCCAGTATCCAGACCATGGGGAGAAACCTTGCTCGCTGCCGTCTTTTCATGCGCGATGCCATGATTATTGCCGCCTCCAGTGCGCATCGGCGTGTAACCAGGCTGCGAGGCAAAGAACTTCAGGTGACGGCGCAGGTCATCCAGTAACAGGTCCGCCATCTCGCGGCTGAAGCCATCTTTCACGACGACCCGCAGCACCGAGAGGTGCTCCAGGTTCGGCGGGAAGGTATAGGCGGGGAGAATCCAGCCCCGATCTCGCAGCCGTTCGGAGAGATCGAAGACGGTGTAATTGGTGACCTCCTTGAGTTTGAACGCAAAGACGGGGATATCCCGACCCTCCGTCAACAATTCGAACGGTCCCAGTTTGCCTATCTCTCCTGAGAGGTAGAGCGCCACATCCTGGCAGCTCTGCTGGACACGCCGGTAGCCGTCCTTGCCCAGGCGGAGGAAGTTGTAGTACTGGGCAACCACCTGGCTGCCTGGCCGCGAAAAGTTGAGCGCAAAGGTAGGCATCTCCCCGCCAAGATAATTGACCTTGAAGATAAGATCTTCCGCTAAGGCCTCCTGGTTCCGCCAGATGATCCAGCCCACACCTGGGTAGACCAGGCCGTATTTATGGCCCGAGGCGTTGATCGATTGGACCCTGGGAACGCGGAAATCCCATAAGAGATCCGGCTGCAAGAACGGGGCAATAAAGCCACCACTGGCCCCATCGACATGGATGGGAATATCCCAGCCCTTTTCCCGTTGGAGAGCATCTAATGCATCGTTGATTTGTTTGACAGGCTCATAGCTGCCATCATAGGTACTGCCCATAATCGCCACCACACCGATGGTGTTCTCATCACAGTAGGTGATCGCCTCCTCCGCGGTCAAATGATAGCGTCCTTGAGCCAGCGGGACGAGACGCGGTTCGACATCAAAGTAGCGGCAGAATTTGTCCCAACAGACCTGCACGTTGATACCCATCACCAGGTTCGGACGATCTGCTGGTTGGTTGGTGGCTTTCCTGCGCTCACGCCACCGCCATTTGAGGGCCAACCCGCCTAGCATAGCCGCTTCGCTTGAACCTATTGTCGAACAGCCGACCGCCTCTTCGTGATCCGCTGAGTTCCACAAGCGCGCCAGCATATTGACACAGCGCAACTCCACGGCGGCAGTTTGAGGATACTCATCTTTGTCAATCATATTCTTGTCAAAGGTTTCAGCCATGAGGACGCGGGCCTCTGGTTCCATCCAGGTGGTGACAAAGGTCGCCAGGTTTAAGCGCGCATTCCCATCGAGCATCAACTCATCGTGGACCAGGTTGTAGGCGGTCTGCGGCAGCATCTCCTGCTCTGGAAAGTCATAACGTGCCACCGTTTCATTGAACGCGTGCCGGCTATAGAGAGGGGCGATTGACTCCTCGGAGGCTTTCAATGAACCTGGTTTCACTTTCTTATGAAGCATGGTCCTATTATCCTTTCAAAAAAACCGTGGCGAGCGCTTGCTGCTGGCTCAGCGAATGTCCCGTCGCATTCTGGAACGCCACACTGGCGCTCTGCTGCACACATAAAGCATTATAATCCCCACCAGTACCGTCAACAACATAGGCTCCATAGTTCTGACGTAGGTTGAACTAGAAAAGTACCAGCCCTGCCACACGATGATGTCCTGCATCGACACCATTTGCTTTCGGCAGGCACGTGGCGTATGCTAAACATCGTTGGCAGCTTCTTGGAGAAACGATGGGACAGCTTTCTTCTCCAAAGTATGCCGCCTTTTCCTTCTTATTTGATGGTAAAAGAAAGGATAGCCATCATGGGTCTATTAGATCAGAGAGTAGCCATCGTGACCGGCTCCGATAGCGGCATTGGCCGCGGCATCGCCCTTGAATTTGCCAGGCAGGGGGCCGCCGTCGTCATCAACTACGCGCACGCCAAGGACAAGGCCGACGAGGTGCTGCAAACCATCCGGCAAGACAACGGCCAGGCCATCGTCATCCAGGCCGACGTGTCGCAGTACCAGCAGGCCATGGGCCTCATTCAGCGGACAGTCGAGCACTTCAATCGCCTCGATATTATGGTCAACAACGCAGGTATGGAGATCCACAGCCCATTCGTGGATGTTACCGAAGAGCAGTTCGACCGCGTGCTGGGGGTAGATCTGAAAGGGGCCTTTTTCTGCGCTCAGGCGGCGGCGCGCGAGATGATCAAACGCAAAACGCCTGGACGCATCATTAACATCTCATCTGTGCATGAGGATCTTCCTATGACACAGAACGTGCCGTACTGCTGCGCCAAAGGCGGCATGCGTATGCTCATGCGCACCATCTGCCTGGAACTCGCACCTTACAACATTACCGTCAACAATATTGGGCCAGGCGCCGTGGATACCCCCATCGACGCGGATGTCAAGGCTGACCCGCAAAAACTTCAGGCGCTCCTTAATGAAATCCCGCTGCACCGCATGGGTCAGCCGGAAGATATCGGCAAGCTGGCGCTATACCTGGCTTCAGATGCCGCCGCCTACGTCACCGGCGCAACCTACTTCATCGATGGCGGCCTGATGCGCAATACCGGCGGGTTATAGGCTCGCTCTGGGGTCAAGCCTTGACTGACCATCGAGGGAGCCTACATGCTGAGTCAGTGTGTGATCTGCTACTTCAGAAAGTATGCACTGACGAGCTTAGCAACCTCTCGTGGGGCCTTTTTGTCGATGCCAAAGTGGTCGAGCTTTGGAAACTCCTGCGTTTCAGATTGCGGGAGTACCGCTGCCAGCCGCTCCATGGCCTTATCTACCCATACGACATT
>JBDTHH010000633.1:0-8627 GCA_039937055.1 Ktedonobacteraceae bacterium
CCAGGGAACGCATCCGGGTCGCCAAGGGCACGCATGGCAATGTAGGATGCTGTCCACGGCCCCACACCTGGCAGCTTTAGCAGGCGCTCGACCGTCTGTTCGCGATCGGCGGTATGGTCAAGCACCAGACCTTCCTCGGCGACAGCACGAGCGAGGGCCTGTAGCGCGGTGACACGCCCATTCGTCAGCCCGCGTCCTTGCAGGTCTGCGCCGGCCAGCGCCTGCGGAGATGGGAAGAGATGGGTGAGTCCACCCTGCGGCTGCTCCAACGGCTCCCCATACGCTGTGACAAGTCGCCCGGCTAAGGTCCGGGCGCCAGCCACCGAGACCTGTTGTCCCAGAATGGCCCGCACCGCAAGCTCAAACCCATCTACCGTTCCCGGAACGCGTAGCCCTGGACGCGCGGCCACCAACGGTGCCAGCAAAGGATCAGTTGTCAGCACATCAGCAATAGCGGCCGGAACCGCGTCCAGATCGAAGAGCTGCCGGCAACGCTGGACCAGCATGCTGAGATCGCTGAGGTCCGTCAGTTGCAGGCGCAGCAGGATGGCATGCGCCCGCGCCATTGGCTCCAACTCGATGACCCCGCTCGATCTGGGCAAGGCGATCGCGCGCCGGTAGCGGCCGGCGACGACTTCCTCAACCCCCGGCATAGCCCTCCGGCCGAGATAGCTCAGCAGCGACTCAGCGTCAAATGGAGGGCGATACTGCAACCGTAAGATGAGCTTCCCCTCGCCACGCTGCTCTGACTGTGGACGCCGGCGAAACGCCGAAGGGGGACAGCCGAAGGCCGCCAGCATGCTCTCATTGAACTGGCGCACACTGGCAAAACCGGAGGTAAAGGCAATAGTTGTGAGCGAGAGATCAGTCTGGTCGATGAGCAGGCGAGCCGTCTGGGCGCGACGCGTGCGGGCCAGGGCCAGGGGGCCGGCTCCTACCTCGGCCACCAGTTCGCGATGCAGGTGCCGCTCGCTCACTGCAAGACGACTTGCAAGCCCAGCAACGCCATCAGTATCCACGACCCCGTCGGCAATCAGGCGCAAGGCGCGGGCAACCAGGTCTGCCCGCACATCCCAGTCTGGCGAGCCAGGACTGGCTTCCGGGTGGCAACGGCGGCAGGCACGAAACCCGGCCGCCTCTGCCGCGGCGGCGCATGCATAGAAGCGCACATGCTGTGCATAGGGCGTCGTTGCTGGACAGATAGGCCGGCAATAGATCCCCGTTGTGGTGACCGCCGTAAAAAATCGTCCATCGAAGCGCGTATCGCGACTGCAAATCGCACGATAGCACAGATCGAAATCAGTGGTAATGTGTGTTGTTTCCATAGCGCAATCATACCTGAAAGACGGTACAGATGCTAGCGGTTTTCGGACATGGTGACCTGCCCTGCCATAATCATATGCGCTCCACTGGCCGTGTCTGACGTCTTCACGAGTTGCCACATCCACTCCTCTAACAAATGAGCAAGTCCGAAAACCGCCAGACAGCGCGTGCTGCCAGGAGTAGAATAATACTACCGGTTTCTTCTGAAGGAGAAACATGGTTTTGTATGAAAGAGCAAGGGAGCAAACCCATGAAAGAACTCCAGTACGATGCTATCGACTCTCCTATTGGAACTATTATGCTCGTCGTTGATGACGGCCGGCTGTGTTCGCTCGACTTCGCGGACTACGAACGGCGCATGATGACTCTGTTGCAGCGACGTTATGGCCAGGTGCATCTGACCCAGACAACCGATCCATACGGCTTTAGCAGCCGCATTCGTGATTACCTCGCCGGTGACTATCGCTGCCTGGATAGTATCCCTGTCAACACAGGTGGCACCACCTTCCAGCAACAGGTCTGGTCAGCGTTGCGTACCATTCCGGCGGGAACGACGGCAACCTACGGGAAGCTCGCGGCACTGGTGGGGAAGCCGACGGCGTATCGAGCTGTTGGCGCCACGAACGCGCTCAACCCGGTAGCCATTGTGCTGCCCTGTCATCGCGTTATCGGAGTGGACACCTCCCTCACAGGCTATGCCGGAGGACTGGAGCGCAAACACTGGCTGTTGCGACACGAGGGCCTGGGCCTCTAAGAAAAAGACAGGCAAAGAGAGAAAATGCTGATGAAGCTACGACCTTTTCGTTTTGGTGTCCTCTGTGAGCAGATGGGCACACAGCAAGCCTGGAAGACCAGAGCTTGCCAGATCGAAGATGCAGGCTATGCCACCTTGCTGATCCGCGACCATTTCATCCCCGAACCGTTCGGGGACCAGTTTGCGCCCATGCTTGCTCTGCTGGCAGCGGCCGATGCGACGACGACACTGCGCGTGGGCAATCTGGTGCTGGATAACGATTACCGCCACCCTGTCATGCTGGCAAAAGAGGCGGCGACGCTGGATGTGCTGTCGAATGGACGCTTTGAACTGGGCCTGGGTGCTGGCTGGGCGAAGCGAGAGTACAAGCAGGCCGGCCTCCCGTTTGACGCTCCTGGCGTACGGGTCAGTCGCCTGGAAGAAGCGTTGCAGGTTATCAAGGGTCTCTGGGCTTCCGACCCGCTGACCTTCTCCGGCGCCTCCTATACCATTGATCACCTCGATGGCTTTCCCAAGCCCGTTCAGCAACCCCATCCGCCCATCCTCGTGGGCGCAAGCGGCAGACGGATGCTTGCACTGGCCGCCCGCGAGGCAAACATCATCGGATTCTTAACGGGTGACTACTCGACGGGCGTCGCGATCGACGATCCGCTCCAGCGGGTGGGCGCCGCCGTTGCTCAGAAAATTGCCTGGATACGCCAGGCAGCCGGAGAGCGGTTCGCTGATCTCGAACTCAGCATGATGCTAACGGCGGTACACACTGAAGATCAGCGACGAGCGGCAGAAGCGTTGGCCGCTAAACGAGGGTGGAGCAGCATCTCTGCTGAGCAGGTGCTGGATATGCCCTCCATCCTCATCGGCTCACGTGAGCAGATGGTCGAGCAACTGTACCAGCGACGCGAGCGCTACGGTTTCTCCTATTATATGGTGACCGATCAACACATACAGATGCTGGCTCCGGTAGTCGCGCAACTGGCTGGGAAAGCCTAAGCGCGTCCGGCACGGGATATCGCCTGGAAAGTGCGATAGACTGTGCCGGTTCCGCGTAGGGACGGAGCGCAGGCCAGCGGCGCCCCGTCCCTACACGAGAGAGGAGAGCGCCCTTCCTCTTAGACAAACGTGCTGGCATCAACGCCCTTGCCACCACTACACAAGCACAGTCGCAGATACCGAATAGATCGGCGGCAAGAAATCGGCGACCAGGTGCCAGGTCTCGCCGCGGTCCCGGCTGGCGAAGAGCTGTCCGGTGTTCGTGCCGACATAGATGCCGCAGGGGTCCAGCGTATCGGCACACATACCGTGGCGCAGCACTCCCAGTCGCACTCCCTGCCCCACAGGCAGGCCGTTCGTCATCGGCTGCCACTGCTCGCCACCGTTCTCGGTCCGGTAGACAGTAAACTGCTCACCAACATTATTGCGGCCATAGGGGTCCTCAACAACCACAAAGACCGTTTCTGGATGATGAGCATCTAAGGCTATAGGAAATCCAAATTCTGAGGGCAGATCCTGCTGGATGTCGATCCAGTCATCGCCCCCATTCAGGCTCTTATAGATGCCGCAATGGTTCTGCTGGTAGAGCATGTCCGGCTGCTGCGGGTTCTGGACCAGCCGGTGAATGCACTGCCCGAACTCCGGGTACTCCTCAGGCTGGAAGCTGGCACGCGTGTTCTTGTTAGCAAATACCCAATGTCGGCCGCCATCATCGGTGCGCATGCAGCCGACGGCGGAGATGCCTATCCACATTCTCAGCGGGTTCGAGGGATCAACGATAATGGTATGCAGGCACAGACCGCCGGCGCCCGGATTCCATTGCTCGCGCGTCGGGTGTGACATGAGGCCATCATTGACTTCCCAGTTCCGCCCGCCATCGCTGCTGACCCACAGGCTGGCCGGATCGACGCCCGCGTAGACCACTCCCGGCTCGCTGGAGCGACCCGGCTCAATGACCCAGATGTTTTCGAGCTTCTGCTCGCTGTTTTGCGGAAACTGGATGCCGCGCTCCGGCTCCTGCCATGTCTGCCCAAAATCGTCGCTGTAACGCAGAAATGTGCCGAAGAAGTCCCCGTTATCGGCAGCAAACAGACGGTGACCAGCGCGCTGATCGAGCGCGGCGTGATAGATGCGATGGCCTTTCAGGGTGGTGGATTCGACGTTCCACTGCTCACGGTCGCGCGAGGACAGCAGGAACAGGCCGCGTTTCGTGCCAACCATCACCAGAACAGTACCCGTGGTATACATAGTATGCTGAGCCATATATGCTCCCTTCTTATTTGAGGCGTCGTGGGGTCGCTGCTAACCACCAGCGACCGATGGGAAGATCGCAATCTTCGCGCCGGGAGGAACTGGGGTGTCAAGGCCTTGCAGGTAGCGGATGTTCTGTAGCTCTAGAAAGATGTTGACATAGCGGCGCACCTCACCCGTTTCATGACACAGGTGAAAGGAGACGCCCGGAAAGTCGCGTTCCAGGGCCGCAATGACCTCGCGGATCGTAGCGCCCTCCACAACTACAGAGGCCCGATTGTCCACGCTTGCGCGAAGCGCGCTGGGGAAAGAGACGGTAACAGCAAGACCAGGCGTTGATGCGTCCATGACGACCTCTTTCTGTAAAAAATTATCCAGCCATATGACAGTATACCTGACAGTACCAGCGATTACTTCTCCTCGATTGCTCAAAATATTGTGTAGGAGCGCGGTTTTTCGCACAGATAGATTTGTGCAGAGTCACGGAAAGGTGCTGAAGTAAAAGGAGCGTAAGACGTAGGGGCGCCGTTGACAAGCCCGTGTAACAGACCTGATCGTGATGCCATCTGGTGTAAGCGGGCTTGTCAACGGCGTCCCTACGTCTCATGCCACTTAATGCGTTTCATCTACGCTGCTGAATGAGAGCACCTCGTCGCCCAGGTGAACTGTCGCGTCCCAGGTGATCTTGATGGCATCTTTCACGCTCTGGTGCGCCGGGCAGCCCAGGGTGTGGTTCTTCAGCGCACGCTCAGTGGCATCGCGGAACTCAGGGGGGACCTTGAAATCATAGTGGACTACGATGGCTTCAATACGAATCGTTTTGCCGATGCCGGCGATACGACCATCAACGGTGGCCGTGAATGCCTGGCGATCGAGAGCAATCTTGCGCCCTGACAGGGCGCCGGCAAGAGTGCCGTACATTCAGCCAGCGACCGCGGCCACGATTTGGTCCAGGGTGGAGGCGACCGGAGGCCCCTCCTTCGCTCCATAGTACGTCCTCAAGGCGCCCTGCACGCCATATATCACCGGTTCCGGCACGTCCCCAAGGTAGGCATTGCGGTACCCGTCACGATAGACGAGGCGCGCATGCGAGATATATTCGAAGTCATCCGCCATAGTGCATCCTGCCTTTCTTCATGTGTAACATACATCGAACGCAATCCATCGAAACGTTACAGAGAACGCCCTTGCAGTCGCAGTATATCATACGCCCACGCCGCGTCCACGCTACTGGATGAGCTGCTCGCGCTTCATAGAGGTATAGAAGGTATACTTATTGCCACAGTAGACCGAGCTGGCATACTCAATTGGCTGCTCGCGTTCGGTATAGGTGACGCGCCGCGTGAAGAGGGCTGGACTGCCGGGGGGAACCTTCAGGATCGGAGCTTCGTTCTCTCCCACCAGACCGGCCTCCAACTCCTGCTCGGCCTCCGTGAGCTGCAAACCGTATTTTGTCTCAAGCAGGTGATAGAGCGAGTTATTTTCCAGGTCTTCCTCTACGAGCTTCTCACAGCCGGGGAAATTGATCTGGGAAAGTTCAATGGCGAGCGGCTCATTGTCCGCCAGGCGCAGGCGTTGCAGGCGAAAGATCGTCTCGCCGGGCTGGATACGCAGGCGCTCCGCCGTCTTTTCGTCGGCAGGCTGCATTTGAGCGGACAGCACCCTCGTGCCCGGCCGCTGCCCGCGCGCGCGAATATCCTCGGTGAAACCGGTGAGGCGGATCAATTGCTGGGTGATCTTATGGCGGCTGACAAAGGTGCCTTTCCCCTGCTCGCGGTAGAACAGTCCTTCATTTACCAGCTCGGTAATCGCCTGGCGCGCCGTCATACGGCTGATCTTGTACTGCTCGCCCAGTTCGCGTTCAGACGGGATGAGATCGCCGGGCTTCCACTCGCCGTCACGAATCTTCGCGCGCATAATCTCTTTCAACTGGTGATAGCGGGGCACAGGACTATTTCTGAAGATAGTATTCACGATGCGTTCAGCCAACCTTTCCCATTTTTCTAGTGCGGGCGATCATCACCAGGGCGATAGCTGATCGCATCCAGGTGGAGAGTACACCTGCTAAGATAATACCACGTCCAGCGACCTGGAAGGCGGAGAGACGCGCTGAATCCCAACTACCTGCTGTTTACCCCTACAAAAACGAGGGCAATAGATGGTATAATTGGTATGATGTATAGACCACTTCCAGCTTTTATAATCTCACACTGATTGATATGCGTCAAGTAAGGAGCGAAGATTGATGCGTTTTACGTTGCGCGGTGCTCGCCTGGTGGATGCCACCATGGAGATTCCAGAGGGTGACATTACTATCGATGGCATGCATATAAAGGCGGTAGGGGAGGCAGGACAGGCTCATGCCATGCACGACAGCATCATTGATGCTGCAGCTAGCATCGTTATGCCAGGTTTCATCGATGTGCATACCCACGGTGGGGGTGGATTTAATCTGCATACGACCGACGCGGCAGAGATCAGCGCGTACGCCCGCTGGGTGGCTACCACTGGCGTCACCTCGTTTCTCATCGGTGTGGTCGGGACCCCTGGGGCTTTGCCGGAGGCACAGTTGCTGGCGGCGGTGGAGGCGGTCGAGCGGTGTGAGACGGGGCTAGGGGCCGAGCCACTGGGAATACACCTGGAAGGTCCATACATCAATGTGTTGCGGAAAGGGGCGCATCTTCCCATCTGGCTGCGCATGCCTGATCCGGCCGAGACCGAGCGCGTGCTGGCGCTGACACGAGGTTGCTTACGCCTGATCACCCTGGCGCCAGAACTGCCGGGCGCTTCAACGATGATCCGGCGGCTGGTGGAGGCGGGTGTGACCGTGAGCATGGGACACACGGATGCCACATACGAGCAGGCGCAGGAGGCCATCCAGCTTGGAGTTACGCATATGACCCACTGCTTCAACGCCATGCGGCCTATCCATCACCGCGCGCCTGGCCCCATCGAAGCGGTCGTGCAGGCTCCCCAGGTACGCGGAGAATTGATCGCCGATGGTGTGCATGTCCACCCGGCGGTGATGAACGTGCTGGTGAAGCTGCTGGGGCCACAGCGCATTATCGTGATCACCGATGCCCTCGCCGGGGCCGGGCTGACCGATGCGACATTCGAGTTCGCGGGCCAGCACGCGCAGGTTATATGCGGTGCGGCGCGCCTGGCAGATGGCACGCTGACCGGCAGCGTCCTCACCCTGGAGCAGGCCTTGCGCAACATGCTCCAGATGACCCATGTCTCCCTACAAGAGGCCGTGACCATGCTGACGTACACACCAGCCCAGGCGGCATGCGCATCTGGGCGTAAGGGCTGCCTGCGCGCCGGCTACGATGCCGACCTGCTCATCTTCGATAGCGCGCTGACCCTGCAAGCGACGATCTGCCGGGGCAAGGTCGCGTTCGCAACAGAACTGTGGCGCGAGCGCTTGAAGAGCACAGGAAGGCTACGCACATAAGGGCATCCTCGCCGGCAAATGAAAACATCTCCCCGGCTTAGAAAACCGGGGAGATAGACGCTGAGCATCAGCTCAACGAAGCGTCGCGCCTCCATCAACACTGATCACCTGGCCGTTGATCCATGCGCCATCATCGGAGAAGAGGAAGGTCACCATGGACGCGATATCGGCAGGCTCGCCAAGGCGCGTACTCCGCATCACGCTCATGGCGTAGGCCTTGAATTCCTCCGGCATCGTGTCCCGTGTCTTCTCGGTCAGCACCAGACCAGGTGCGACGGCATTGGAACGAAGGCCCTCCTTGCCCCAGCGAGAGGCAACGTGGCGCATAAGCGCGTTGATACCGCTTTTGCTGACCCCATAGGAGATGCGCTCAGGCTCTCCAATATAGGCCGCGGCCGAGGTCGTGTAGACAATAGCTCCGCGTCGCTTCAGAAGTTCTGGCAGAGCATGCCGGGTACAGAGTAAGTAGCCGCGCAGATTCACAGCGATGGTACGGTCAAACACCTCAAGCGGAACATTGAGGGCATCGCTGTCCAGGTAGATCTGGGAGAAATCCGCCGCGTTGGCATGCATCAAATCCAGGCCGCCATAGGTGTCAACCGCCGCTTTGACGAGTGTTCCAACCGAGGTATCGTCGCTCATATCAAATTGAACGTCGATGGCCCGTCCCCCGCTACCACGAATGCGCTCCGCGATAGCTTTGGCGGCCTCTCCGTCCAGGTCACCAACTACAACAACCGCACCCTCCTCGGCGAGCCGCACCGCTGTTGCAGCCCCGATACCTCCACCCCCACCTGCCACAACGGCGATTTTATTGCTCAGTCCTCGCATACTTTTGCCTCCCTTTTAACTGCT
>JBDTHH010000634.1:0-7750 GCA_039937055.1 Ktedonobacteraceae bacterium
TTGTTGATCTGACCGGACATGTAGGGGCGATCCCTCGCGGTCGCCCTGTTCCAACGACGCGCTCCCTGGAACTTGACGCCATCTCGCCCTATTTAGTATCAATCAATGGGCAAGCCATAGCTACGTGGTTCATCCTGCACAATATTTTTACCTACTTGACAAAGCGATAACAAACAGCTATATTAGATATAGCAATTAGTTATGTGAGAGGGTGTCATGGATCTGGCTGAGAAGATTAAGCACTTACGCACGGTAGAAGGAGAGTTACGCGGTTTGAATCGTCCAATGACGCAGACGGAAGTTGTCGCAGCTATGGAAGAGGAACTGGCCGAGAAGATCAGCCAGGCCTATCTATCGCAGCTTGAGAGCCGCAAGCGTGTCCATCTGACGGCTTCGAGCCGCGATCTCCTGGCGCGTTTTTTCAAGGTCCACCCTGGCTACCTGGTGAGCGATCCCCCTGATTTCAGCACCGACCTGCTAACGGATATGGATCAGGAGGGTGATCGCCTGGATACCTGGTTGGCTGCCAGTGTAGAGGAATGGCATGCTGAGCCGGAGATCCAGCAGTTTTTCACGCGGCTGGCCAGTATTCCTGAGCCGCGCTATTACCTTGCGCTCTTCACACACCTTATGGACCTATCGACAGATGAACTTGAAGCCATTGTGAAGGCTATTCGCCAGGCGCCTACCCATTGACATTTTATTATCGACATCATCGCGCGTATATACAAGGTAGTTTTAACAGCGAAAACGATTGTAGAGCGAGGAGAGATCCATGATCCAGGGTCACTATGCAGCGCCTGGGCAAGGGAAGCAAGCATATATTTTAAGGCCGCACGGGAGCCGTCTTCTGCGGCAGCACCCCATACTTCTGCCCGTAGTGCTCATAGGCAGCGCTACCGGCTTATGTATAAGTAGTTTCTTTGCGGACACGCTTTTTCCCGTGCTGGCATTTTTTGGTGTTGCCCCCGCGCTGGTATGCCTCTCGCTTGCCCTGGTCCTGGGGATAGTGGGTATATTGACGGGTATTATCAGCCTGATCGAGCGCTTTGAACCAGGGTCGTCAACATACGACTGTGTTTCCGGAACCGAAGGAGCAGAGCTATGTTAAACATCGCAACTGATCCGCTATCGCTTGTGTTCATCACCTGTTTCCTGATAGGGATGTTCTTCCTGTTGATTACAGGCTTGCTGGGGAACCTGGGGCATGGACACGGGCACTTTCACTTGCATGTCGGCGGGCATGCTCACACGGCCGTTCCCCATACCATAGGACATGCCGGGGGCGCGCATACCGCTGGCCATGCCCCCGCACACGCGCCTGGCCATACTCCAGGTGCTCATGGAACAGGGAGTCATGGCCAGAATGCGCAGGGTACACAGAATGCGCAGGCCGGTGTGAACCCGCTATCGATGGTATTCTCGTACGTCAATATCTCAACTATCGTTTTCTTTTTGATCGGCTTCGGGCTTTTCGGGTATGTCTTTCATAATACAGCCCATATTGTTACTCAGCTCGCTTTGCTGCTAGCGATTGTAGGCGGCCTTGCACTGACAATGGGGCTGGTAGTGTTGCTTGCACGCATCTTTGGCGAGAGCGACGAAGGAGTTATCTCTGATGTCTCAGACCGCAGTGGCATGTTAGGGAAGGTCAACATGGCTATCCCTGAGAACGGGCTGGGCGAAGTGATCTACGTATCGCCAGGGGGGCAGCGCAAGAGTGTCCCGGCGCGCAGCGTAGATGGTCGTCGCCTGGAGCGAGATCAAGAGGTAGTCGTTGTCAACTACCAGCGTGGCATCGCCGAGGTTGAGACCTGGGACCATTTTCTCAATGAAGAGCAGATGGCCGGTCATGATGCGCCTGTCGCGGCGGATGAACTGGAGAAATTACGCACCCTTCTACAAGAATCGGATAGTACGCAGACAGAATTAGTGATGCGAAGAGATTCACAAAAGGAGTAATGTTGTATGCCAAGTGCTTTAATTCCGTGGGCGATCCTGGCGCTCATCATCGTAGTAGTTGTCCTTATTGGGATACGCACCTATGCCAGCTTATTGCGGAAAGTCGGACCGAACCAGGCTTTGATTGTTTATGGTCCGCGAGGCACAAAGGTCGTGACAGGCCGTTCAGCGTTCGTCAACCCGCTCTTTGAGCGGGCGCAGCCGTTCTCGCTCGAGTTGATGTCCTTTGATGTTGCGCCGCCGCAGGACCTGTACACCACGCAGGGTGTGGCCGTCAACGTCGAGGCCGTCACGCAGATCAAGGCGCGCTCCGACGAGCAGAGCGTCAAGACCTCCGCCGAGCAGTTCCTGAGCAAGTCCCAGCCGGAGCGCGAGAACCTCATCCGTCTGGTCATGGAGGGTCACCTGCGTGGGATCGTGGGCCAGCTCACCGTTGAGGAACTGGTGAAGGACCCGGAGAACGTCGGCTCCAAGATGCTCAAGACTGTCACGCCCGACATGGAGAAGATGGGTCTGGAGGTCATCTCCTTCACGATCAAAGATGTGCGCGACAAAAACGACTACATCACCAACATGGGACGCCCGCAGATCGCCGAGATCCGTAAGGCGGCCGATATCGCGGCGGCCCTCGCCCAGCGGGATACGCAGATTCAGCAGGCCAACGCCTCGCGCGAGGCCTCCGTTGCCAGGTCGCTTGCCGACCAGGGGCGAGTGAAGGCCGAGACCGAGTCGCTGGCGTTGCAGGCCGAGTCGCAGCGTAACCTGGCACTCAAAAAGGCCTCCTTCGATGCCGAGGTCAAGAAGCAGCAGGCCAGCGCGGACAAAGCCTACGACATCCAGACCAACATCTCGCAGCAGCAGGTGGTGGCGGAGGCCATCAAGGTCACCGAGGTTGAGAAGACCGCGCAGATCAAGGTGCAGCAGGCTGAAATTCAGCGTCGCGAGCTTGAACTGCAAGCCACGATTCAGAAGGCCGCCGAGGCCGAGCGCCGGCGCGTCGAAACGGTGGCCGAGGCCGAGCGCCAGCGCTTGATCTTTGAAGCCCAGGGTCAGGCGGACGCCACCAAAGCGCGTGGTATCGGTGATGCCGAAGCCAACAAGGCTCGTGGCCTGGCAGAGGCCGAGGCGAACCGTGCGCGTGGTCTGGCGGATGCCGAGGTGATCCGCGCCAAAGGTCTGGCCGAAGCCGAAGTCATTCGCGCGAAAGGTGAGGCCGAGGCCGACGCCATGCAGGTCAAAGCCGCCGCGTACCATGAATACAACCAGGCTGCCGTGCTCGATAAACTGCTCACGGGTATGCCGGAGATCGTGCGAGCCATCTCTGAGCCGCTCAGCAAGATCGACAAGGTCACTATCGTCTCCACCGGTGGTGGCGACGGCAGTGGGGGCATCGGCGCCAGCCGGCTGACCGGCGATGTCATGAACATGGTGGCGCAGGTGCCGGCCCTCTTCGAACTGCTCAGTGGCACCCATATCCATGATCTGATGTCGCAGGTGCCGGCTCTGCGCGTTCAGGAGGACCAGAAGGGTACCGCCAACGGTAATGGCAAGGGCAATGCCAGCGCGAATAGTACCGGCATGGTTGATGCTGCATCCCACGAGAAGTAGTTCAACGTATAGAGTGTATAGGCTCTGCGCGCAGAGCCTATACACTCTTGTCTTAGAGGGCAGTATCTGGAGGGGAGATTCTGGATGAATCTGTTGGAACGTGTGCTCACCTTATTACGCGCCAATGTCAATACCATGGTAGAGAAGGCCGATGACCCGGAACATGTCTTGCGGCAATTGCAGCAGGACATGCGTAATCAGTTGATGCAGGTCAAGACCCAGGTCGCCACGGCCATCGCCGAAAGCCATAAGCTACAGAGCCGTTACAAGGAGAAGCTGGCGGAGGCCGAGGTATGGCAGAGGAAGGTCGAGCAGGCGATTCACCAGAAGAATGACACTGCCGCGCGCGCGGCGTTGACGAAAAAGAACGATAGTATGCGGCTCGCGGAGCGCTACCGCCAGCAACAAAAGGAGCAGGACCAGTTTGTGCTGACGATGCGTGGCGTGTTGAGCCAGCTTGAGACCAAGATTGGAGAGGTTGAGGCCACCGTCGATCTGTTGACCACGCGCAGGCGCAATGCCCTGGTCCAGCAGCGCACCTATGATGCGCTCAGCAAAGCTGGCAGTCCGCAGGGCAAGGAACGTGTGGCCCACGCGCTGGATGCCCTGATGGAGGCTGAGGCGCGGGCCCGCGCGCAGGCTGAGCTGCACAGTCGCGGCCTCGATGTAGAGCTGGCGCAGATCTCCGAAGAGCAGTTGGTCGAGCAGCAACTCAACGAACTCAAGTCCCAGATGCACACTCCGCCCGCCCGCCGGCCTCTGTTGCACGAAGGCCACGCCCAGCCGGCTCCACTGATCGTGCCACCTCCACAAGATGCAGGCCCCGCACGGGAGCCGCTTCCAGAACCAGTACCCGCCGAGGATGGTCAGCGGCAAACTCTCCCCCAGGCGCTGGCGAAAGATCTGAATGCTGAGCAACTTAAGAAGTTGTTGGAATCGTAGCGGACGCGCTATTCTATCTGAAAAACACTGCGAAAGCCACAAGGATCGCCAGTGCGATGATCATTCCCACAATAAATGAGAAGCGGTCGTTGCGCTTCTGTTCTGCGGTCCGGGGTGTTCTATCATGCATGATATTATTCCTTAAGTATAGCTGGACTGACCCAATCTATTTGACAAGTGGAGAATGCTCCCAACCCGCGTAGGGATTCGGCTTGCCGCATCGTGTGGCAGGCTCTTGGGCCTGGGTGGCCTCCTCCCTGGCCGCGCAAGCGAGGCCAGACACGGATGCGGCAAGCCGAATCCCTACGCGGGTTGGGGACGCCCTTATTATCACTTGTTACAGATTATAGCGCGGCGGCAATGGACCCTTCCACGTTTGCCATGACTTCGAGGCTTTCCACAGGGTCGGCTTCGCGCGTCGTGATCAGGACCTGGAACGCGTTGCGGTCGTCACCGATCAGGCGCAGCAGGATGTGATGGCTGGCGCTGGTAATGACGGTGTCCTCGTAGGTGCCCCAGCCTGCCTGCGTCAGCGAGAGGAGCGCGCCGTGCAGCACTCTGCCCAGGGAGCTGCCTATCACTGAGAGATCGAGATCTTCCACAGATACCTGCGCGATGGGCTGTCCATCCAGACCCACAATCGCGGTCGCGATAAAGCCGGGGATAGAGTAGCCCAGCGTTTGCAGGGCCGTGACGATGGCGCTGTTATTGCGCCGGGGAGCGCGGGATGCATAGACGCTGTTGGCCTCCTCCAGCGAGGGCAGGGGACGGCTCGCCTGGCGTGTCTCCGGCGGTCTCAGCGGGGGCAGCACACCACTCTCATGGCGCTTTTCAACAGGCGGGATATCCCCACTTTTGCGCGTTATCGAGGTAAGACTCTGCAATGGCCCGCTCGGCGGCGGGGCGGGATGTTGCGGCGGCTGCCATTCGGGCGAGCTAACGCGGCGCATGCTCCCGCCAGTATCGCTAGAAAGCGGCTTGTGCGGCGTGATCGCTGCGTTGTTCAGCGGCGGCTCTGTTGATTTTGGGATGGGCCGCGCCTGCTGAGATAGAGAGGGTGGGGTCTGCTGCGGCTGCCACTCGGCCAGAGGCTGTTGGGGAGTGGGTATCGCCGTTAGTGGCTCACTGATGGGACGCGCCGGGGAAGACAGCGGCGCCATATCGGCCTGGGTCGGTTGATCCGTCAGCCACGAAGGCAGGTCGTTGCGCTGTCCGGCTGCTGTCTTATGCACAATGGACGGCGTGATCGTGCCTGTGTTGCCGGAGCTATGCGATCCGTTGCGTTTCTCTGCGGGCACTCCATTGTCTGTATTCTCGCTTACCGCGCGGATGACCCGCATATCCCCTGTGCCAGTGCCGGGAGGGGCGCCTGGGATATGGCCAGTGGGCCGCCACCACTCTTGCTCCTGCAGCGCCTCTTCCAGGTCGGGTGCCCCACTCAAGGTGTCAGTCTGCGGCGGCGCCTGGGGAGACAGCGGGTCAACAAAAAACACAAAAGGACTGTCGTCTACCGCTTCCGCTACGGGAGGGGTTGATGTGAGCGCCTCAAGCTCGCTGCTGGGCTGAATGGCGGCGGCATATTTGCTGCGATACTGCAGGGCTTTAAGAATGAGGCGCGAGAGCGGTTGTGTGACGTTGGGAGCGATCTGCTCAGTGTAAGGTTCGTGGCTCACAGTGCCATTTTTATGCGCGGCCAGCGCGAAAAAAGCCTCCTCGCCTTGCAGGATGCCATACTCGGCCCAGACCAATTCGCCGTTCTGGAACCGCAGCAGGCCGCGCTCCTCCAGGCCTATAGTAACGACAAGCGCGATATTCTTGCGACTCAGCGTAATGATCTGGATCACATCCAGCAGATCGAACGAGTCCAGGTTAGCGGAAAAGCCGGTTTGCTGGAAGAGGCGGCGGATCTCTTCTTTGAGTACATGGAGATTGATGGGTTTCTCTAAATAGCTGATCACACCGCTTTCAAGCGCCTGGGTGCGGACTTCGGGGGAACTGGGGTCGGCGATCATCATCAGATAGGCATTCGGGCGGTACAGGCGCAGCCACTGGATCAACTCGAAGTCATCGGCGCCGGCGATTTTCAGATCGCCGATCACCACACCATAGTCGTCAGCCAGCAGCGCACGGATAGCCTCGGCGCCGCTCGCGACACCCTGCACAAGATAGCCATCTTTGCGGAGCGAGTTGACAATACTGCGGTTGAGGTCTTCCTCATCCTCAACCACGAGAATGCGCCATTGATCAGACATCGTTTGCTACCCACCTTGAAACCGGTTTTGCTTGCCGGTGCTTGACCATTTACACCCAAACAAAGAAACCGTGGCCCGTTACCTGGCGCGGCGCTCCCTTGCTATTCTTCCTCACTGAGCATTGCGATTAGTATAGCATAATGCCCATGAATATGAAATATTCATGCAGCAAAAATAGAAAAACAGGCCATTGCCCACGTGAAATGGCGGAGTAGGCCCTCGCGAATATGTTTGATGTGGTACTATCAAAGAAACGTAATGGAGAGTGGGACTATGCAGCATGAAACTGAGCAAGACACGTGGAAACGCGCGGCGGGGGAGGCCGCGGCCGAGCTAGTCGAGACGGGTATGGTCATCGGGCTTGGCTCAGGTTCGACCGCCGAGTACATGGTGCAGGCGCTGGCCAGGCGCATCCAGGCGGGCCTGCGCATTGTGGGCGCGGTGCCTACGTCGCTGCGCACCGAGCAACTCGCGCGCGACCTTGGCATTCCGCTGACGGACCTGGATCGCCATCCTGAGCTTGATCTGGACCTTGATGGGGCCGACGAGATCGATCCACAGTTGTACCTCATCAAAGGCGGTGGAGGCGCGCTGTTGCGCGAGAAGGTGGTGGCCTCGGCGGCGCGCCGTTTTGTAGTGATCGCCGATGTCAGCAAGCAGGTGCAGTCCTTAGGCTATCGCTTCCCTCTGCCCATCGAGACCATCCCCTTCGCAGTCACTCCGGTCAGGCGCCACCTGGAGGCGCTGGGGGCCGCTGTGCAGGTACGCCAGCGCGACAACCGGGCGGTCCTTACCGATAACGGGAACGTCATCCTGGACTGCACCTTCACCGGAGGCATCTCCGACCCGGTAGATATGGAGGCGCGTATCCGCCGCATTGTCGGGGTGGTCGAGAGCGGCCTGTTCCTGCACATGGCGGCGCAGGCCATCATCGGAGGCCCACAGGGCGTGACGCGGCTGGCTTGAAGCGCGTGAGCAGGCGACCT
>JBDTHH010000635.1:0-3047 GCA_039937055.1 Ktedonobacteraceae bacterium
GCTACTAGCCCACGCGTGATCTGCGTAGGGGCTTGTAAACGGCGCCCCTACGCAGATCACGCCCGGCTATGAAAGGTGAGCGGCTTGGCCAAAGCCCTGGAAGTACCCATGTATCCATTCCACGCAGAAAAACAGTGCTAAAAGAAAATAGACGAGGAAGATACACTGTGGATAACCCTACCAGGCGCATGCCAAAGAACAACGAGAACAACAAGCTCATCAGCCCCGAAGAGAGAACCGAACTGGATGACATCGTCGATCAAAATATCGACAGTATCGTAGCCTTGCATATGCGCGCTGAAAGCAAGGCCGGCCAGCACCAGCTTACTATAGAGCGCCTCATTGCCTTCCTGGGACGGCCATGGTACCTCTACTTTATCGTGCTATGCGTTTTTCTCTGGATCGGCCTCAACCTGCTATTATTGATTTTCCATCGCGCAAGCATCGATCCGGCGCCTTTCTACTGGCTCCAGGGAGCCATCACGCTCAATGCTTTGCTGACAACCACCGCTGTACTTATTAAACAGAACCGCCAGGAGAAGCAGCAAGGGCTGCACAGCCACCTGGACTTCCAGGTGAACCTGCTGGTCGAACAGAAGGTGACCAAACTCATAGGGCTGGTTGAAGAGCTACGCCGCGATCTTCCCTCGGTCAAGAATCGCCACGACCCGCAGGCCGAGGCTATGAAGCAGCCCGTTGACCCGCACGATGTGATGTATAATCTCCACCAGTCCTTCAACGAGGCGCAACAAAACCTGTAGCATGCCGTGCAGTGTACCACCAGGTCAAGGCATAGGGAAGGTTCAGGGAGCGCACAGCACGATGCAAGCTTTAAAACGTGTCACGTTAGGCACACAATGAAACACACCTAGCTTCCTTGAGTCTAACATTTCTTTCGCAAAGTAATTACAAAGCCGCGTTTTAAGACCAAAATTCCTTGACTTTTCTGACACACTATGGTATACTAGTATATGTTCCACTCAAGGAACATCCAGGGATAGAAAACAGACCCTGGCACAAGGCGAAGGCTTTGCATTGGTTCGTCCGAAAGGAGAAACATTATGCCAATGAAGAAACCAGTACGCCTCTTAGGGATGGTATTTCAAATTGACCAGTAGGGCCCGTAAAGGCGGGCGGCCCGCGCCTTTGAGCATCTAACTATCGCCAGAATGTACCGGGTGTTGCAACACCATTGCGGCAAAGAACGACATCGTAGTGTCGAGTGGTGGTAGGTGTAAACAGAGGATACTACCAGGGCATATCTTCCAAACTCTCATGCCCTCTCTATGTATATAGATCAGTTGACGTGACACGGGAGTTGTGCAGAAGACTACACAGAAGGACCAGGATTATATGAAACCTGGTCCTTTCTGCTATTACCCGCTAGTCATCGCCCAACGACAGCACTGCCATGAAGGCCTCCTGCGGAATCTCTACGTTCCCCACCATTTTCATGCGCTTCTTGCCCTCTTTCTGTTTCTCCAGCAGCTTGCGTTTGCGCGTGATGTCGCCACCGTAGCACTTGGCAAGCACATCTTTGCGCATGGCTTTGACCGTCTCGCGCGCGATCACACGCGAGCCAATGGCTGCCTGGATCGGCACCTCGAACATCTGGCGCGGAATGAGCTTGCGCAGCTTCTCTACGAGCGCGCGGCCCTGATAATAGGCATTGTCGCGGTGCAAGATCAGCGAGAGCGCATCTACCGGATGCGCGTTGACGAGGATATCCAGCTTCACCAGGTCCGCCTCATGATAGCCGGTAAAGCTGTAATCAAGCGAGGCATAGCCCTGGGTGCGCGACTTAAGCTGGTCGTAGAAATCGAAGATAAGCTCCGCCAGAGGCATGCCATAGGTCAGCAACACCCGCTCGGCCTCAATATACTTCATGTCCTGGTAGAGGCCACGCCGTGTGGTCACCAGGTCCATAATCGTGCCAATGTAGCGCGAGGGTGTGAAAATCGAGATGTCCACCCAGGGTTCCTCGATCTTCTCGATCTCGCCGCCGGCCGGGAACGCCGAGGGGTTATCGATCGTCACCACCTCGCCGCTCTGCCTGATGACATGATACTCAACGCTGGGCGCCGTCGCCAGGATATCCAGCCGGTACTCGCGCTCCAGGCGTTCCTGCACAATCTCCATATGCAGCAGGCCCAGAAAACCGCAGCGGTAGCCAAAACCCAGCGCGTTCGACGTTTCAGGCTCGTAGAAGAGCGAGGCATCGTTGAGCTTCAGGCGCTCCAGAGCCTCGCGCAGGAGCGGGTAATCATCGCCTTCAACGGGGTAGATACCAGCGAAAACCATGGGCTTCACCGGCTTATAGCCGGGCAGCGCCTCGACATGACCAAGGGCATCCGGGATGCTGGCAGTGTCGCCCACGCGGCAGTCCTTCA
Source organism: Ktedonobacteraceae bacterium (assembly GCA_039937055.1). Classification (GTDB taxonomy): domain Bacteria; phylum Chloroflexota; class Ktedonobacteria; order Ktedonobacterales; family Ktedonobacteraceae; genus JALYTT01. Next base: position 2,391 of record JBDTHH010000635.1, read on the forward strand.
CATTCTTGAAGCCGGTTGCCAGGTAGCCGACCTCGCCAGCGGTCAGCACACCGGCAGAGGTCATACGCGGGTGGAAGTAGCCAGCCTCTAACACATCGGTGCTGCTCCCCGCCGCCATCATCACAATGTGCTCACCCGCGCGAATCTGCCCATCGACGACGCGCACATACGCGATCACGCCCTTGTAGGCATCATAATGCGAGTCGAACACCAGCGCGCGGAACGGCTGGTTCAGATCGCCCCTGGGCGCTGGAATGTGCGCGATAATGGCTTCCAGGATATCCTGCGTGCCAATGCCCTCTTTCGCCGAGGCCAGGATACACTCTTCCCCTGGTATGCCGATGACCTCCTCCACCTCCTGGCGCACGTGCTCTGGATCGGCGCTGGGCAGGTCGATCTTGTTGATGACGGGGATAATATTCAGGTCGGCTTCAAGCGCCAGGTAGAGGTTTGCCAGCGTCTGCGCCTCGATGCCCTGGGTCGCGTCGATGACCAGCAGCGCGCCCTCGCAGGCCGCCAGGCTGCGTGATACCTCGTAGGTAAAGTCCACATGTCCCGGCGTATCGATCAGATTGAGTTCGTACTCTTCCCCGTTGAGCGCCGTATAGAGCATGCGTACAGCCTGCGCCTTGATGGTAATGCCCTTCTCGCGCTCCA
>JBDTHH010000636.1:0-5414 GCA_039937055.1 Ktedonobacteraceae bacterium
CGCGCGATCAATCGCGCAGCTACGAAGGGAGGAGCAGCCCGATCAATTGCGAGAACGCATAGACTACAATGATCGCGAAAAGCAAACTATCGATACGATCAAGCATGCCGCCATGTCCCGGCATGATCTGGCCGCTATCCTTCACATGCGTCTGGCGCTTAATAAGCGACTCCGCGAGGTCTCCCAGAACGGCGGCCACGCCAATCAGCAGGCCCAGGACGATAGCCATATACCAGGGAACGCCCAGGGGTACAACGCTGAGCACCAGGGTCGAGATAACCGAGAAAAGCAGGCCGCCAATTGCTCCTTCCCAGGTTTTGCCAGGGCTAATATTCGGCGCGAGCTTATGGCGACCCAAAAAATGGCCTGTAAAGAAGGCTGCGGAGTCGGAGGCCCAGACGCCGCCAAATAAGACCAGGAGCCACAAGACGCCACGCGGCAAAGGCCAGCCGAACCCGCCGGAGCCGCGCAGCAACAGGAAAATGCTCATCGGCCAGCCGAGATAGAGCGAGAAGGCCAGGGTCAGCGCCCAATCCACCAGGGCGCCGTCCAGCTTTTTGCGTAAGAAGAGCCAGGGGAACGAGATCAGCAACGTGGCACCCAGGCCTACCTCCACTATAAGCAAGCGTTGTTGGGGGAACATAGCCGACACGAGGAAGAGAGTACTGAGACCCAGGCTCACCCAGAACAGGGGGCGGTGCTCAGAATGGAGGGTCATATTTTGTAGTTCGTAGGTGCCCAACGCCACCACGAACAGCGTCACAGAGAAGGCCCACCAGCCGCCGAACCAGGTAAAGAGCAGGACAATCGGGATGGCAATTAAGGCCGTGAGCACCCGTTGACCAACAGAATTGCGCCAACCGCTGGTCTTACCGGGTGCATTTTCGGGTGTGTCTTTTTCAGTTACGCGCTGCAGCGTCGTATTCCACCTATTCCCCTATCGTTTGCGGGACAGTCAGGCGCCCGAAGCGCCGCTGCCTGCGTTGATAGCTTTCTAATGCCGCGAGCAAATCTTCGCGCCCAAAGTCAGGCCAGAGCGTAGGCGTCGCGTAATACTCGCTATAGGCCGATTGCCAGAGCAGGAAGTTGCTGACACGCATCTCGCCTGCTGTCCGAATAACCATATCAGGGTCGGGCAGATCACGCGTATACAGGTAGGAACTGATGAGCTCTTCTGTAATGGTATCGGGATCTTTGCCGTCGGCGATGATCTGGCGAATGGCATCTATCAGCTCGGCCCGTCCACCATAATTAAAGCATACATTCAGGCCAATACGTGTGTTATTGCGCGTCAGGTCCACCGACTCACGTACAGCTTTTTGAATATCAGGCGAGAGATCCTGTAAACGACCAAGATGGCGCAGGCGCACTCCGTCGCGATGCAACTTCTCTAAATCCGAGCGAATCGTTTCCCAGAAGAGGCGCATCAACCCATCTACCTCGGCGCGCGGGCGCCCCCAATTCTCGGTGGAAAACGCGTACACGCTCAGCATCTCGATATGTTCATCCGAGGCACACTCAACCACGCGACGCAGGGCCCCGACTCCGGCTCTATGTCCCGCGAGGCGAGGCAAGTGCCGCTTTGTAGCCCAGCGCCCATTGCCATCCATAATGATAGCGAGATGGCGCAGCGAGCACGGCTGTTGCTCCGACGCGACGGATGGCGACTGCTCTCTCTTTTTCCCCTGTGAGGCGGGAAAAAGATCACGTATCCTGGTCACACTAGACCTCCAAAATCTCCAGTTCCTTGGTTTTACCGACCTTATCCATCTCATCAATGAAACGGTCGGTGAGCTTCTGTAGCCGGTCAGTGCTACGTTTCAGCTCATCCTCAGAAATTTCCTTTTTCTTTTCGCGATCGCGCAATTTATCGTGGACATCGCGGCGGATGTTGCGCACAGCCACCTTATGCTCATCCAACTTCTTATGGAGCGACTTCACCATATCACGGCGGCGTTCCTCGTTCAGAGGAGGCACATTGAGACGGATCACCTGCCCATCATTGTTAGGGTTAATGCCCAGGTCGGATTTCTGGATCGCCTTCTCGATATCGGTCAAGAGCTTGCGATCCCACGGTTGGATAACCAGGAGACGCGCCTCGGGTACAGAGATCGAGGCCACCTGATTGATGGGGGTCGGCACACCATAGTAGTCGACCTGAATACGCTCGATCAGGGCCGGGCTGGCGCGCCCGGTGCGAATAGCTGTCAGATCCTGGCGCAGGGCCTCTACTGCCTTTTGCATACGTCTTTCGCCGTCTTCGAAAATATCTTCTGCCATAGTAATGCTCCCATTATCTGCTACCCTGTACGGGTACACATCTAGCGCTTGGGGGCGATCAGCTCGCGCAAGCTCGCCAACATCACCCCTACGGTATGGCCCATGTGGGTTCTGCTACATCATGGACCAGCGTGCCACACTTCTCACCGTGCATAATCGCTTCCAGACCGCCGGATGTGTCCAGGTTAAAAACGACAATCGGCAGGTGATTATCTTTGCACAGAGAAAGTGCGGTGCTGTCCATAACTTTCAGACCCATATTCAGGGCCCTCATATAGCTCAATTCCTCGAACTTACGAGCGTTTGGGTTGCGCATGGGATCATCATCATAGACGCCATCCACTTTGGTGGCCTTCAGCAACACCTGGGCATTGAGTTCAACAGCTCGCAGGGCCGCCGCGGTATCGGTTGTAAAAAACGGGTTACCGCTTCCGGCCGCCAGGATCACGACACGGCCTTTTTCCAGGTGGCGTACCGCGCGGCGCCGGATAAACGGCTCAGCGACCGGGGGCATCTCGATAGCGGTCTGCACCCTGGTCATCATCCCCGACTTCTCCATCGCGTCCTGCATTGCCAACGAATTCATGACCGTGGCCAGCATCCCCATATAGTCGGCCGTAGCGCGGTCCATCCCGGTCGCGGCAGCATCGGCCCCGCGCCAGAAATTGCCGCCGCCGACGACAATGGCGACCTCCACACCGAGGTCATGCACCCGCTTGACCTCGGAGGCGATGCGTCGTACCGTTGCAGCATCAATGCCATAACCAGGCGGATCTCCCGGCCTCACAGCGCGGCTGTGGCCAAGGGCCTCTCCGCTCAATTTAAGCAAGATACGCTGATACTTGAGATCAGAATGAGCCATGTTTCACACTACTCCCATGCGCATGGTCTACCAGATGGAGCGACATGCGTACATGCACGCTCCACAACCGGGCATGCCTATTCGCCCAGCGCAAAGCGGCTGAAGCGCCTGACTACAACATTCTCCCCGGTTTCAGCAATGACCTTGCGCACAAGGTCGCTTATCACTACCGTCTCATCCTTCACCCACGGCTGCATCATCAATACCTGCGAGCCAAGCGTCTTCTGAAGCTTGCCACTGATGAAGTCATCGCGCCTCTCGGCAGGCACGCGCTCCAGAGCAGGGTCTTCAAGGATCTCGCGGCGGGTCGTCTCAACTACGTCGGCCGGAATATCGTCAAAGGCAATATAGTTGGGCGAGGCGCCGGCGATCTGCAGTGTCAGTTCACTTGCCAGCTTGCGAAAACTCTCGCTCCTGGCGACAAAGTCCGTGCTGCAATTGAGTTCCAGCAGCACGCCCACGCTATAGTTATGGTGGACATAGGAGAAGACGCCTCCCTGCTTGGTCTCTCGACCAGCCGCCATCATCTTCTCAGCCTTATGGCTGCTGCGGGCATCAAGGGCCTTGACAGCCTCGCCCCAACTCTGCACCTCTGCCAGCGCATTTTTACAATCGGCAAATGTTGCCCCGGTCTCTTCGCGCAGCTTCTTCACATCTGCGGCAGAGTAGTTCATAGCCTTCTCTCCTCGTATGTACTGTTGTATCATACTCAAGCCCACGCCGAATGACAATGACTCCAGTTCACGCTTCGTGGGTCTTGAGTGCTTGACAAACATGTTGAATTGTGGTTTCAGAATACAAAACAGGGCGCCTGGTAAGTAGTGCCAGGCCACACCAGACATACAGAAGACCTGGTTCCACGGGAGGAGGGTACCCGGAGGTACTCCGCTCTCCCTTTCTCGTTAGTGGTCACCAGGTCCGCACCTTACATCGCCTCAGCCATATAGTGAGATGATGGCACCGCACCAATATGGAATACTCGGGTCCCTACCCGCCCCTACAGTTCCTTCGCAACGAGTTCAGGCTCGGACGCATTCTGAGGGGCTGGCTCTTCTGTGGCGGCTGGGAAGGCCGGCACCGCCTGCTGCTCGTTGGGAACAGGAACCGGTGCCGCTTGCTGCTCATTGAGAACAGGAACCGGTGCCGCTTGCTGCTCATTGAGAGCGGGAACCGGCAGTTCAGCCGCAGGGGTCTCCCCGTATTCGGGGACCTCAAGCTCGGTTGGCGCCTCACTATCCTTCTGGTGTGCCTCCAGCTCGCGGCGTCCCTCGATAACGGCGTCGGCGATCTTGGAGCAAAGCAGCCGGACGGCCCGAATGGCGTCATCATTGGCCGGGATCGGATAATCCATCTCATCGGGGTCACAGTTGGTATCGGCCAGGGCGATAATGGGGATCTCCAGGCGGCGGGCCTCCAGCACAGCCGTGCGCTCTTTACGCGTATCGATGATAAAGATCGCGCTGGGCAAGCGCCGCATATCCTTAATGCCGCCCAGGATGCGCTCCAGGCGATTCATATCGTCCTGCAAACGCTGCACTTCTTTTTTGGGCAGGCGCTCAAAATCGCCACGGTCGCGGCGGGCTTCCAGTTCGCGTAGATATTTGATACGTAATTGAATGGTCTGGAAATTTGTAAGCATGCCACCCAGCCAGCGCTGATTGACATAGAACATGCCACAACGCTTCGCCTCTTCAGCGACAGCCTCCTGTGCCTGCTTCTTCGTGCCGACAAACAGGATGGTCTCCCCTTTGGCGGCCAGTTGCTCCACAAACTTGTAGGCATCATTGAGCCGTGTGACCGTTTGCTGCAAGTCAATGATATGAATGCCATTGCGGTCCATGAAGATGAATGGCTGCATCTTGGGGTTCCAGCGCCGGGTCTGATGCCCGAAGTGGACACCGGCCTCGAGCAACTGCTTCATTGAGATAATGTTCGCCAAAAATGAATCCTCCCTTGTGATTCCTCCGCTCTCTTCTTACCGGCATAAGGGTTCCCCGTGGAAGTGATTTCAAGCGGCACTTCGAGCATGCCCTGCCGTGTTATCCCAAATGGATCGAGGGGGCACCAGGGTTTCGCCAGTCAAAGAGCGTGTGTACTTACCTGTGTGACTACCAGAGCACACGAGTGCAGGTGATGTTTCCTGCTAACGTGAAAGTATAGCACAGCGCGGATAAAGAAGCAAGAAAAATATGGCCTTTTCAGCCTTTACCTCGCGTGCGCCCATCCGCGTAGGGGCTATGGCTTGCCTCGCCCATGTAAGCCTACGCGGGCG
>JBDTHH010000637.1:0-3732 GCA_039937055.1 Ktedonobacteraceae bacterium
CCTGCTGTGCCGCCAGTTGCAAGTGAGCTGTCAGGGCATCGGGGGCCGAGGGAGGATCGAGAAGGCCCAGCGTTGTGCCGTCCTCGTGGATGAGCATCTGTTGCCCGACGCAGGGTCGCCACGCGCCGGCGGCTGCGACGATGGTGGCCAGGACGACTGCGCGCTCGCCATCGAGCGCTGTGGCGATGGCGGCAGCATAGTCTTGCATAGCGGGTTGCCCTGGCTCGGGGGCATTGAACCAGGGCTGGATAAAGACATCAAAGATACCGCCGCAGACGCCCTGGCTCTCCATGGCGATGTCTTCGGTCAGATCGACCTGCACTATAGTGGGCTGCTGTGTATCGATCACATTCAGGGCGCCGCGCCACACCTCGGCCTCGCCGCAGCCTCCACCCACGGTCCCGCTGATCTTGCCGCCCCGCTGGACCAGCATCCTGGCGCCCACTTCACGCGGTACCGAGCCTTTGCGCTTGACGATAGTTGCCATCGCGACGGTTTCGCCGCGCTCCAGCATGTGGAGCAGTTCCCGAAAAAGTTCTCGCACGATTGTTTCCCCGTGGGTGCTGTGATGTTATGCTGTACCAGTTTCTGTTATAATAGCAGACATTGCTTCGATCGTCACTCTTTTCCCTCGCAGCGAACAGAGTATCGTCTTCGTAGCTGCGTGATTTATCATGCTGGGGCTGACATGACGATAGGGTAACCCCAGCGTGATAAATCACGCAGCTACGAAGGATGAACGCTAGTTTTTTAATCAGGAGCTATGTATGAACAAATCAAGCACCTTCGCCTCACACATTGCAGAGTCAGATCAGCCGACCCTGGCCGGGCGCACGCCTATCGGGCCGGGAACGATAGATATCCTGCGCCGGGTCGAAGATGTCAATCTCTCGGCCGATGGACAGCGGGTGGCCTGTGTAGTATGGGAATATGTGCCTGAGCAGCCGAAGAGGCGCGCGCGGGTCTGGGTGGTAGAGACCGTTGCTGGCGCGGAGCCACGACCGGTGAGCAAGGGGCCGTGCGAAGATACCAATCCGCGCTGGTCGCCCGATGGACAGCAACTGGCCTTTATCTCCGTGCAGGAAGGCGACAAGGGCAAGCCGCAACTGTATGTGTTGCCCGCTGCAGGTGGCGAGGCGAAGCAGGTGTGCATGATGCCCAATGGCGTGAGCGACATGGAGTGGTCGCCGGATGGCAGTCGCATCGCCTTTGTCTCTCTGGAGGGGGAAGAGCCTGGGAAAGATCCGCTGGTCATCGGGCCGGAGCGTGCGCGCCGCCTGTGGACGGTGCGGGCGGGCCATGACGTTCCCGAACCTGTAACGCCGGCTGGGGTGACTGTCTGGGAGTATGCCTGGTCGGCGGACAGCCGGCAACTGGCCCTGTACTACTCCACCGGCTCTGACAAGACCGACTGGTATCGCGGGCAGATCGGGGTGCTACCTGCGAATGGTGGAGCGCTGCGCCAGGTGACGCAACTTACGCGGCAGGCCAGTGGACTGGCCTGGTCGCCGGATGGCACGCGGCTGGCGTATATCTCCGGTGAGTGGAGCGACCCATGTCGCGGTGCCGGCGATCTCTTCGTGGTACCCGTGGAGGGAGGCGAGGCCCATAACCTGACCCCTGGCGCTGACATTAGCCTGAGCTGGTGTCGCTGGTTCCCCGATGGGCAACGGCTGCTGTATACGGCCTGGAGTGGTGTGACGCAGCAGATCGGTATATTGAACGAGACCGATGGCACGCTGGAGACGCTGGCCGGCGATTTCGTCATGAACTCGCACTGGCCCGCGCTCTCAACAACGCCCGACCTGCGCGCCTTTGCTACCGTGCATACTGACCAGCAGTATCCCGATGATGCCTGGTTGGGCGAACTGAGCGGCGCTGAGAGGTCGGGAGGCAGCATTGCCTGGCGGCGGCTCTCGCGCCTGAACCCTATCCCGGAGGAGACCTGGGCACAGGTCCCCAGCGAGCGTATCAGCTACGAGAGCGAGGATGGCTGGCGCATCGATGCGCTCTTTACGCCGCCCCTGAACTACAAGGGTGCTGGCCCGCCGCCGCTGATGGCCTTTGTGCATGGCGGTCCATCCTGGGCCTATACCGACGACTTCGCTTCTTTCTGGACACAGTTGTTGGCCTCGGCCGGGTACGCTGTGCTGCGGCCCAATATACGCGGCAGTTGGGGGCGTGGGGTGGCCTTCGCGGATGCCGTGGTGGGTGATATGGGTGGCAAGGACTTCCAGGACGTGTTGCGCGGCGTCGATTATCTGGCCGAGCAGGGCCTGGTGGATGGCGACCGCGTAGGGATCGCCGGGTGGAGCTATGGAGGCTTCATGGCGGCCTGGGCCATCACGCAGACGACGCGCTTCAAGGCGGCGATTATGGGGGCGGGCGTCAGCGACTTCCACAGCTTCCACGCGCAGTCCGACATCCCCGATTGGGATGTGCGCTTCCTGGGTGCCCCTATGCTGGAGCAGCCGGAGGTGTACCGCAAGCGTTCCGCCATCACGTATGCCGGCCATGCGACGACGCCCACGCTGATCCTGCATGGCGAGAATGACGAGTGCGTGCCGGTCAACCAGGCCTACGCGTTTTATCGCGCCCTGCGCGAGCGCGCGGTCCCGGTCGAGATGGTGGTCTATCCCCGTGAGGGCCATGGCCCCCGCGAACGCGACCATCTGCGCGATATGGATGAGCGCGTACTGCGCTGGCTTGAGCAGTACCTGTAAATGACCTGGTGACAATCTATTCCTACAAGTATCAGGGTATGAGCGTTCCGGTCCAGTATTCCAGAAGGTAGGGCCTCTGCTGGCAACAAAACCTCACTCTCTTTCTTCAACGGCTTTGACGTGGATGTTGCAGCGATTCGTCTATCATGTCACCTTGTTGTTTTCCAAAACACGCTCTTAATATGACAGACAGGTGGCACTATTTATGCTGTATTGTGTGAATATCAGGAGGGTGGCCGATGATATGCAAGCGCAATGCTAGCAGGCCTTTTTTACGATCACACCTTCCAGAGAGAAAGGTAGGACAGCGTGGCGCCTTCACATGAACGCGTCACCCGGTAGATAGGAGATAGACGAATGGCTTCCATTCACAAAGAAATTCTGATCGAGGTCGGCCCTGAGTACGTTTGGGCGGCAGTTCGCGATGTGGGCGCAGTACACCAGCGCCTCGTGCCCGGCATCGTCATCGATGCATACCTCAAAGGTGACTCCAGGGTCGTCACCTTCGCGAACGGTGCGGTAGTGCGCGAGTTGATCGTTGATGTTGACGACGAGGCTCGTCGGTTTGTCTATGCAGTGGTCGAGGGCTCGCTGCCATTTCGCCACCATCAAGCGTCGATCCAGGTCTTTGCCGCCGGTTCGGGCTGGAGCCGGGTGGTCTGGATCACCGATGTGGTGCCAGACGAATTCGTCGCCCGTGTTAGCGAACTCGTCGAGCAGGGGACAGACGTTATGAAGCAAACGCTGGAGAAAGAGGCCGCTGGCTGAGAGCCTCAGAGTCAGAGCATTCACGTGTGGGCAGCTTGCCCGACTGCCCACACGTGAGTGGACAGGTGGACCCGTTCTACGTCCTGGTTGTGACCTCTCAGCGTTTACCAGGACGCGTTTCACATAAGCAGCAGCTTTGTATGAAATTGCTGTGTAGTGAGTGCCAAATTAAACTCCCGCTTCAGTATGCACTGGCTCAGCGGAGGGAGCAGGGGTGTCCACGATGGTATGAAACGAAAAT
>JBDTHH010000638.1:0-3220 GCA_039937055.1 Ktedonobacteraceae bacterium
GAGATCTTACGCTTCCCGGCGGGAGTAGCGGTAGCGAGAGCGGCGCCGCCTCCTCCAGGTAGGATAGGTGAGAAGATGCCACACGGCTACCAGCAGGATAGCGCCGATCAGGGCTTTGAAGATCGGCACCCCGTAGATAGTGGGATCGCCGGTGATCGAGAGCGGGATCACCTGGGTGAGCAGCCACATCCCGATGATGGCCGCCAGGAAGGCCCCCACAAAGCCAAAGGGGAGCCGCCAGCCGACGATAAATTCGGCCACCAGGCCGATGACCATGGCAATGATAAAGTACACAAGCATGCTGACAGTTACCGCCCAGTGGAAACTGCCGATATTGATGGTGAACAGCGTGGAGTCACCCAGTATAGGAGCGAGGAACATTGCTACCTCCCTGTCAGTTCGTCTGTATGCAACGAATAAAGTAATAGAGTCCATTTCAAAGATACTATTACCTCAGCTAAAGAGCAAGTCAACAATAATAAGTCTCAGCCATCTTTCAGGAAATATTCAGGTCTCTAAGAATACGGCCTATAACGCTGCTAAAAATGTAGCTTATTCAAGGCCTCGTGCGTGTTAATAGAGACAAGGGGCCTATTTGTAGGCAGGGCAGGCCGCATAAGGCTTGTGCAAGGTCTGGTTGCTGCTTAGGCCGTTGCGTTATAATCATGTAGTACAAATAGTACGAACGAAAAAAGTTGTTCGCCGGGAGGTGTGTCATGCAAGGTGCAAAACGGTGGTTAATTATTATAGGGATCGTGGTTGTGGTATTGCTGGTTATCGGCATCTTTTTCGCCGCGATTAATAATGCCTGGCTCGATATACTCTACGTGGCGTTGATGGTGCTTGCCGCCTTTACCCTGGTGGCGACCGCGTTGCTGATCGTCGCCACGCTCACGCTTATTCGCACGATTACGATGGTGCGCGATGAAGTGAAGCCGCTACTGGCTTCGGTGCAGGAGACGGTGGGTGTCGTGAAAGATACGGCGCGCACGGCGGGTCAGACGGTTACTACTATTGGGAGCACGGCCCAGTTGACGCGCGATTTCGCCATCGCACCGGGTGTGCAGACGGCGGCCCTGCTCGTTGCCGGGCAGCGGGTGTTGAGTGTGTTCCTGGGCAAAGGGCGTGTGCGCAAACGGTCAGAAGAGCGTCGCCAGCAGCAGTTAGAAGCCATTTATGAGGGAGAATAGCCATGGTATTTCTACTCGCGGGCGGAGGTGATCCGCTGGCGGCCTGGGGACAGGCGGCGGCGATCCTGCTCTCTATCGAATTATTCGTTTTTATCTTGATCGGCCTGGCGGTTTCAGCGGGCCTGCTGTTTGGTCTCTCCTGGGTGCGTGAGAAGGCTGAGCTGGTGAAAAAGCTGCGCCCCGTAGTGAACTCGGTCAATGAGACGACAGAGCAGGCTATCAAGGGAACGTTGCCCGATGCGCAGCCCGGTGACAACAAGATTGTGCGCACAGTCGCCGAGGTGCCGGCGCGCGCTCGTGGCGTTGAGCAGAAGATCGAGCAGGGCAGCGAACGCGTAGCCGACGTTGTCATCGAGTTCCGTGCTCGCACGATGATGGTGCGCGAGATGGCCAGGGCCTTCTTCCTGCCGGGTCTGGGGCCGACGAGGACCCAAACCTTCATGACCAGGGAAGTGGCGCGCGAGGAGGAAATGGCGCGCGCGATTGGTCCAGGTTATAAAAGTCCGGGCTATCGCTCGCTGATTGAAGAGCGGTCCGCCGAACAGGGCCAGACAGTGATCACCAGTGATACGCTCGTGCAGGCACCCGGCGCGTCTGGCGATGGCTACGATCAGACCATAACATCCTCGCAAATGCGAAATGCGCCCACTCGTTAGATATGCGCGCCAATTTGGACAATTTCAGCGAAATGCGCGCCTGTATCTGATCAGTAATGCCCTGGGCGGTGTGTCTGTGGGCATGATCCTTGTGCTCTATAACCTTTACCTGAGCGCGCTGGGGTACCAGGCCGATTTCGTGGGAGCCATTCTCTTCGTTGGCACCATTGGAGCCGGCCTGGCGATCTTTCCGGCCGGTGTGTGCGTCGACCGTTTCGGGGGCAAGGCGGTGCAGATCGGGGCGAGCCTGCTTCTAGGCGTGATCGCGGCGGGCCAGATCCTCTTTCGTCAGCCCACCCTGCTGCTGCTCAGCGGCTTTAGCGTCGGCGTGGTGGGTGCCGCCCTGCTGGTAGTGAATGCGCCCTATTTGACAGCCAACAGCACGCCGGCCGAGCGTTCGCACCTCTTCAGCCTGAACATCGTCGTCTACCTGATTACCTCTGTCCTGGGCCGCGTCCTGGGAGGCGCGCTGCCCGTCTGGTTTCGTGGCACGTCCTGGTTGATGGCCCCCCTGCCATCCGGGCTCAACTGGATACTCGTTCCCCAGCCGGAGCCGCGTGCCTACCAACTCGCGCTACTCTTCGCCGGTATCATCGCTATGCCCAGCATCGTCCCACTGTTCTTCATGAGCGACGACCGCCCCGCACGCGCTCCTGGCCAGGTGCCGAAGCCGATGGGTGATATGACGCGGGACATCCTGGCGCGTATGCGGGAATGGCGGCAACGTATGACCAGGCATAATGTGCTCTCCATGACCAGGAGCGCGGTCTTCCTCTTTACGCTCATTTGGGCCTTGATCGGCCTGGGAGCCGGGCTATTCATCCCCTACTTCAATCTGTACTTCGTGAAGCACCTGGGCGCCTCCTCGTGGCTCTTCGGGCTGATCGATGGCGCCGCTACCGCCCTCACGGCCCTCAGCACGCTGGCTGCACCCTGGCTGGCGGCGCGTCTGGGCAAGATCAAGGCTATCGCGCTGGCTCAACTGGCGAGCATCCCGCTGCTGGTGGCGTTGGGGCCAGCGAGCATCCTACCACTGGTGGCGTTGCTCTACCTGCTGCGACAGAGTCTGATGGATATGCCTATGGGCCTGCTGCAAGTCTTCTCCATGGAGGTTGTACCTGGGGAGCGTCGGGGCCTGGCGAATAGCAGTTACCAGGCCGTGTACCAGGTGGCCTGGGCCATCTCAGCGCCTCTTGGGGGCCTGATAATTGTGCAGCTTGGCTATCCCCTGGTTTTCCTGCTGGCCGCCGCCTGCTACCTGCTGGCAGTTGGCACACTCTGGCGAGGATTTGGGGGTGTGGCGGAGGCGCAGCCTAAGAGCGAGGTCCCGTAGCGCGTGGCTTGCCTCGCCGTCCTGAAACTCCCAGGACGGCG
>JBDTHH010000639.1:0-6642 GCA_039937055.1 Ktedonobacteraceae bacterium
GGGACGGCGAGGCAAGCCACGCGCTATGGAGACGCGAGGCGGCTCTCCTTTCCGGCTTAAGTTCAGGACGGCGAGGCAAGCCACGCGCTACGGCATCTCACCTGCGATGAATGATGGCCCTCTCTTCGGCGAATATGGTGGAGTCAATGAGCAAGCCGTCGCCCCTACGAGACTAGCGCCAGAGGGCTGAGGGCTTGTAGCGAGTCGAGATCTGGGATGGTCTCGTTTGGGCGCCCTAGCAGATAGCCCTGCACTGCTTGCAGGCCATGATGCTCGACCAGTTCGAGCATCGCTACATTCTCGATGCCCTCTGCAATCACCAGAGCCTCCATCTCGCGCGCAATCGCCGCGATGCCTGCCAGTACGCCCTGGGCCGCTTTATCCGTCATCGCATTGACCACTACCGCCCGGTCAATCTTAATAAAATCGACGGCCAACTGGCTCATCATCTCCAGCCCGGCATTGCCCGCGCCCGCGTCGTCAAGGGCCAGCCGGAAGCCCAGAGCCTGCAATTCCCTGGCATGCTGCACCACCACCGCGATCGGCAGCGTTGAGCGCTCCGTCAGTTCCAAAACCACTCGATCCACCGTCAACCCCGCCTCAATGACCGCCTCTAGCAGTACGGCACCGGTGAGCAGGTCATGGGCCAGCGACTGGGGCGTAAGGTTGAGAAAGAGCAGGACCCCCTCCGGCAACTCATGCGCTCGCTTCAGAATCGCCCGCACACAGATGGCGTCCAGTTCGTGGGCGTGCCCCAGCTTCTCGGCAATGTCGAAGGCCTCCTGGGGACCGTTGAAACCATAGGCGGGCGCGGGCCTCGTGAGGGCCTCAAACGCTAAAACGGTCCCCTGTTTCATGCTCCAGATGGGCTGGAAGGCGACCGTCACCTGCTGTTCCGCCAGCAAACGGCGAAAGGCCTGGACTTTGGCCGGCGCCAGCATAGAGGTGGAGGCTCGAATCTCATCAAAGCTGACCAGCGTGTTGCGGCCCTGTTTTTTGGCTTCGCGCAGGGCGGCATCGGCCTGTTCACGCAGCAGGTCCACCTCGTGCTCTTCCTGTGTCGTGATGGCAAGCCCGATACTGATGGTTGGCCCCAGCAGCCGTCTGGCCACTTCTTTGCGCACCTGCTCGCACGAGACCCTGGCCTGGGAGAGAGAGGTATTCGGCAACACTAGCGCGAATTCATCGCCGCTGAGCCGGAAGGCGGCCCCTGTTCCAAAACTGGCGAGAGCGCCGGCCAGTTCGACCAGCACGTGGTCTCCATAGAGGTGTCCATGTGCATCGTTGACATCTTTGAGTTCATCGACATTGACCAGGACCAGCGCCGCTGGCTCTCCACTCTGAAGAACGTGTTTCATCGTCAGTTGCAGCGCCTCCTGGTAAGCGCGGTGATTAGAGAGTCCGGTCAGGGGATCGGTCGTGGCCAGCGACTGCAAATGCGTATTGTTCTCAGCCAGCCTGACATTTTTCTCCTCGATCTGACGATACAGGCGTCCAATAGAGCGGGTGAAAAGGAGAGCGATCCCTATCCCAAAGAGAGTGGTGCTGCCTCCCAGGCCGATGTTGAGAAATTGCACAAGCCTGGTGATTCCGTTCTCGTTGGCTTCCTCCTGCTTGATTTCAACTTCCACCACGTCTATGTAGGTCTGCATATCCTGGTGGGCTGTAGCGAGAAATGGACTGGTCGCGTATACCTCGTTGGCAGTCACAGCCTGGCTAGCCTGCGTCAGATTAAAGACTTCTTGATTGCTAGCATAATAACCCCCAGTTCCGAAGAAGGATTGGATGAAATCAGCCAGGATAGCACGCTGCTCTGCTGTATCGGTCAGGCTAGTTGCCGAAGCTACCGCTACACGTAAATCCCGCGCTTCCTGCTGGTATGTGTTTAGCAAATCTGCCTGCTGGCCAGGAATGTGGCTCAAGAGGTACCGGGCTACATCGTCGTCAATGGCCAGCGTGAGCTTGATAATTTCATGAGCCTGCCAGCGAGCGGGATACAGATGATAGATAAGATGGTGAGTAATGGCCTGCTGCTGGGAACTGGCTGCCAGATTGGCTCCCAACGTCAGCACCATACAAAGAAGCATCAGGCCAAAGCCGACGCCCAGTTGTTGTGGAAGTTTCATCGGTCGCAAAGCAGAAAAGCGCATAAGAATCTCCAAAGGGTTGACTACCTGACTCCCTGGCCCGGAGGTTGTACGGGAACCACAACCGCAGTGTCCTTCCTCTGAAATGATTCCTAAACCTTTCTCTCTTCAATCGGCACAAAGTGTGTATTCAGCATGCTGGCAAACTGACCCCGATGACCCCTCTTCGTAAGCTGGCGTGTCCCGGATTAGCATGCACGACTTTTAAATGGCCCTGCCCACAGTTCACCTGGAGTTGACAATAGGTAAATCTTCGCATATTATAATTTGGTATCAGCTAGACGCTTTTTATCCACGAACGCCTGTTCTTTCTATTCGTACAATGGTGTATCTGGTAAAATGATGCCTATCTGATCAAAGAGTACCCACCTGCGCTCGTCGATTGCGATAAAGCGATTACACTGAAGCCAGAACATGGCACCTTTTATGAAACGCGGGCTATGGTGTACCTGGGACTGAAGCAACGTGAACAGGCTCAGAGCGATTTGCAAAAAGCCTGCGCGCTCGATCCAGGATTTATTGGTCATGGGTGGCGCAACGAATACCTGCTGCTGTGTCTCCATGGGGCGAGTCTGGAGGCCGCGCAACGCCTGGAGGCGCTCGCGCAGACCGACCTCACAACGGCTATCCTCTCCACCCCCCAGGATCACATCGTGCATATCTGCCGGGGCGTGGCCCACTGGCTGTGCGGCGACTTCGAGCAGGCGCTCACAGAACTGGAACAGGCTATTCTACTGGATGTGTACGACGAGGATACCTATTTCTGGGTCGGGATAGCCTGTGCCTCGCTGGGCCGGGATGATGAGGCACACAAGGCTCTACAAAGGGCGCTGGAGCTCGGCCTGCTGCCACTTTTCCTGGCTCCTCTACACTGGTTGGAGCCGCAGAGACCGGATTTTTATACGCGCTATGCCCTACCGCTACTGAATGGCTCAACAGACATTTAAGGAGAACAGTGCATGAATGCTATGCAGGTCCTGATTGGCATTGCTGTGATGCTGCTTATTGGCGCCATTGCCTGGGGGATAGCGCTCTACCGGCGCACACTCTGGCCGCAACCTGCCCCGCGCAATCGCACCTCCTTCCACGCGGCCAGACGCTTCTCCGGGCAGCAACGCACGATCGCCGAGCTTGATTACGCCCTGACGCTCACTCCCAACGATGCCTCACTCTACAACCGGCGCGGCGCAGTCTACGCTATGCTCAACGACACCGAGCAGGCCATGGCGGACTTTGATCGCGCCAGCCTGCTCAATCCCGCAGATCCGACGGCGTACCACAACCGGGGCATCGTGTACCGGAACCTCAAGAACTACCAGAGCGCGCTGCAGGATCTGAGCCGCGCACTCATGCTCAACCCTGACTATACTTCGGCCTACTACCAGCGCGGGCTGACCTATTACTATCTTGGAGAGCACCAGCAGGCCATCGATGATCTTAGCCAGGCCAGCGCGCTAAACCCCGACGATGTGCTGACCTATATCGCGCGCGCCGCCGTCTTGATCGAACTTGCAGCATACCAGCAAGCTATCGATGATCTTGACCAGGCCATCACCCTGGACGCGCATCTTGCCGGCATGTACGGCGCATACGGCAGCCGGGGCCAGGCACACGCGGCGCTCCACCATTACCCGCAGGCCCTGCATGACTTTGAGCAGGCCCTTATATTGACGCCTGACGATGCTGGTGTGCTCAACAGGCGTGGCGCAACCTATACCGATAGTGGGCAGCCAGCACGTGCTATCCAGGACTATGATCGCGCCAGCGCCCTGGACCCGCGCGATGCCTCCATCTACAACAACCGAGGTGAGGCCTATCGTCTGCTCGGAGAACACAGGCAGGCCAGCGACGACTACGAGCGCGCGCTGGCCCTGGAGCCAGGCCTCGCGATGGCGTACTACAACCGGGGTCTGGTACACTATGCATTTGCCGAATACCCGCAGGCGCTCTCCGATTACAACCGCGCGCTTGAGCTTGACCCGGCGCTCACCCTGGTCTACCGCGACCGTGCCAGCGTGTATCAGCGCCTCAAGCGCTATCGCGAGGCCAGCGACGACTACACGCGCGCGCTTGAGCACACCCCCGATGATGCCACACTCTCCTTCAAGCGGGACGAGGCCTATCTACAGATCAAGAATAGCCGCCAGGCCAGCCAGAACGCTTACCAGAGCCGGCAAGAGGAAAAGCAAATATAAATCGTTGGCTCAGAGAAGCAGCATAGCATCGCCAAAGCTAAAGAAGCGGTAGCGCTCGCGGATGGCCTCCTGGTAGGCTTTCTCGATCAGGGGCTTGCTTGCGAAGGCGCTGACGAGCAGGAGCAGAGTTGAGCGCGGCAGATGGAAATTGGTGATCATGGCATCGACGAGCCGGAAACGGTGACCGGGGGTGATGAATAGGCGTGTGCTGCCATGGTAGGGCTGCACCTGGCCCTCGTAGAGGCTCGCCACGCTCTCCAGCACGCGCACAGATGTCGTGCCAACAGCGATGATGCGGCCGCCGGCGCGCCGCGTCTCGTTGATCAGTTCGGCGGTGGGCGCGTCCAGGTCGATCTCCTCGCTGTGCATCTTATGGTCGGCGATATCCTCGACCTCGACGGGGCGGAAGGTATCCAGGCCAACGTGCAGGGTCACAAAGCCAACGCTCACTCCCTGTCCGCGCAATTGCTCCAGCAGGTGTGGCGTAAAGTGCAGCCCGGCGGTGGGGGCCGCCGCCGAACCGCTGATGCGCGCGTACACCGTCTGATAGCGCTCAGGGTCGCTCAGCGTCTCGTGGATATAGGGTGGCAGCGGCATACGGCCCGCGTGTTCAATGAGTTGGTGGACCGTGGTGGCGGATACAGCCTCGTCCTGAGCAGGCTCGCTGAAGAAGCGCACAACGCGCCCGCCAGCTTCGGTGCGCTGGAGAACCTCTGCTTGCAGGCCTGGGTCGCTACCCTCAGCGCCAAAGGCCATGCGAGCGCCCTCGCGCAGGCGGCGACCGGGGCGCACCAGGGTCTCCCAGTAGTTAGCGCCCAGGTCTGGTCGCTCGGCCAGCAGCAGCACCTCGACCGCGCCACCGCTCTCCAACCGGCGTCCCAGCAGGCGCGCAGGTATCACGCGGCTCTGGTTGGCTATCAGAAGGTCACCGGGACGCAGGTAGGTGCCGATCTCGCGGAAGTGCCGGTGCGCCAGCTCCCCGCTCGCGCGCTCAACCACAAGCAGGCGCGAGGAGTCGCGCGGCTCGATGGGCGTCTGCGCGATCAGTTCGGACGGGAGATGATAATCGTAGTCACTGATGTTGACCCCCATTGATACTAGAACCTCTCTATAGTGTTGGTGGGGGGGGCACGCCCGCCTGCCACAGGGTCGGGGTGCTGCCATCGCTCGAACCGGCATTGGGCGCATTTTTTCCCAGGTGTTGATAGCCGAAGCGCGTCACGATGCGGCCGCGTGGGGTGCGCGCGATGAAGCCCAGTTGCAGGAGATACGGCTCGTAGACATCCTCGATCGTCTCCGAGTCCTCGCTGGTGCTGGCGGCCAGCGTATCCAGGCCAACGGGTCCGCCATCGAACTTCTCAATGATCGTGAGCAGCAGGTTGCGGTCGGTCTGGTCGAGGCCGATGTTATCGATCTCCAACGCGTTGAGCGCTTCCTGCGCCACCGGCAGCGTAATCACGCCATCGGCCTTCACCTGCGCGTAGTCGCGCACACGCCTGAGCAGGCGATTGACGATACGCGGGGTGCCACGCGCGCGGCCGGCGATCTCGTTGATACCCGCCTCGTCCGCCGGCACTTTGAGGATACGCGCCGAGCGTGTCAGGATCATCTTCAGCGCCTCCGGCTCGTAGTACTCCATGCGATAAATGGCCCCGAAGCGGTCGCGCAGCGGCGCGGTCAGCGAGCCGACGCGCGTGGTGGCGCCCACGACGGTGAAGGGCGGCAGCGAGAGACGCAAGGCCCGCGCACCGGGACCCTTGCCGATCATCACATCCAGCGCGAAGTCTTCCATCGCCGAATACAGGCGCTCCTCGACGGCACGGGCCAGGCGGTGAATCTCGTCGATGAAGAGCACCTCGCCGGACTGCAACGATGTCAGAATAGAGGCCAGGTCGCCGGCGTGCTCGATAGCAGGGCCGGAGGTAGTCTTCAGGTTGACACCCATCTCGACGGCGATGATGTTGCAGAGAGTCGTTTTACCCAGTCCGGGTGGTCCATACAGGAGGACATGATCGACGGACTCGCCGCGCCTGCGAGCAGCCTCCAGCAACACACTGAGATTGGCTTTTATCTTCTCCTGCCCGATGTATTCCGCCAGGCGCCGTGGTCGCAAGCTGCCCTCGATTACCTGTTCCTCATCGCTCACGATAGGCGAAATGAGCCGGTCACTCATAGATTGTCTCCTGCTTGATAGCTGCCGGGGTGAAACTCTTGTTCTATCACCCACCGCTCACATTATACCAGAGCGAGGCAGCGAGGTCGAGAGGCAATTTCAACCACGACAGAGGGGGCAAGATGTC
>JBDTHH010000640.1:0-10699 GCA_039937055.1 Ktedonobacteraceae bacterium
GGCAAGCCGAATCCCTACGCGGATGGGGCGTCTCGTTGTTGTGCGCAGGTTGGCAGAGTCCTACAGTGTAGAAGGTAGACCGTGTTGCCGTTGCAGGCGTTCAATGATGTCCTTTAAGCGGCGCGTCTCGTTTTCGTGTTGCGAGCGCAGCAGTTCCATCTCGTGTTCCATCTCCTGCTGCATCTGCTCCATACGGTCCTTCATGCGCAGGATAGCCTCGACCCCCGCCAGGTTCACACCGAGGTCACGCATCAGGCGGCGAATGTGGATCACGCGCTCGATATCCTGATCTGAGTACAGCCGTGGGCTATGTGGGCTTTTGCCCTTGCGCGCGGGCGAGATCAGCCCCTGGCGTTCATAGTGACGCAGGGTTTGTTCGTGTACCTCGGCCCTGGTGGCCGCGACACTGATGATGTACCACGCGCCATCGTTATTGTCCGGCACGCTGCATGCCTCCTTTCACAGTAGGACACGATCAACCGGCCAGCAGGCATGATCGATCGGGTCTCTACCATCAAGAATGGACCTCGGCACTGCGGCTACGGGCGAGCTGCTCGAATATCTCGCGCTCCTGGCTGGAGAGGCGCATTGGCAGCATGACCTTGACGCGTGCGAAGAGGTTGCCGTTGCCCTCGGCGCGCAGGCGTGGCATGCCCTTGCCCGCCAGCCGGAACATACGCCCGTTCTGTGTCTCAGGGGGGACGGTCAGCATGAGCTTGCGACCATCAGGGAGCGGGACCGGAACTTCGCCGCCCAGCAGCGCCTTGAAGAGGTCCACCTCGATATCCAGGTACAGGTCGTCTCCCCTGCGCTCGAAGAGCGCGTCTGGTCGCACAGTGATGACCAGGAAGAGGTCGCCTCGCGGGCCGCCGCCAGGACCAGGCTGGCCCTCCCCCGCGACACGAATGCGGGAGCCGTTATCGACTCCGGCAGGGATCTTCACCTGGAGTTTCTTATTGCGCGGCACCATACCCTGGCCGTCGCAGTTTGCGCAGGCTTTGCCAGCTACCTGGCCCGTCCCCTGACAGATGGCGCAGACCTCCGTCGATTGAATATTGAAGGTGCGCGCGCCCCCATTGTAGGCCTCCTGGAAGGTCACTTCAACCGGTTGCTCAATATTGTCGCCCGTGCGCCGCCGCGTGTCCTGGCGCACGGCATTCCCGGCCCCGCCGCGCGCCGCTCCCGGCCCGGCCCGGCCGAAAAGCGTTTCAAAGAAGTCGGAGAAGCCGCTGCCGGCGGGATCAAAATCGTAGTTTGGACTGCGGCCGCCATAGCCATAATTACGCCTGCTCCCCGCACCGGAGAAGCCAAATTGCTCCTGCCAGTTCGGCCCCAGCGTATCGTATTTGCGCCGTTTATCGGCGTCGGAGAGCACCTCGTAGGCTTCGTTGATCTCTTTGAAACGCTCTTCCGATCTCTTGTCGCCGGGGTTGACATCGGGATGATGTTTGCGGGCTAGCTTGCGGAAAGCCTTTTTGATTTCATCCGCGCTGGCGCTGCGTGAGACGCCGAGTATTTTATAATAGTCTTTATAGTCCATGCTCATGCGCCCGCCCCTCCCTTCTTTTGCTTACGTGTTTGAGGAAAGCATTTGCATGCCTTCCTGGCCATGTCATCTTTAGCCTTCAGCGTTTTTGTGACCCAGGCTCACCTTGACACGGGCCGGGCGCAGCGTCTCATCGCTCAAGGTATAGCCCTTGCGTAGCTCCTCGACAATCGTGCCTTCCGGCTGGTCAGGACTCTCGATGGCCTCAATAGCTTCATGCATATAGGGATTGAAGGTCTCGCCAATCGTAGGCACGGTGCTGAGTCCCTCGCCGCGTAGCATCTCGCTCATACGCCAGTGAACCATGCGCAGCGCCTGCTGCAAACCCTGGCGGTCCAGCGTCTCCTGGTAGACTAGCGCACGATCAATGTCGTCCATCACGTCGAGCATTTTATGCAGCATCGCCTTCTTCTGCTGCAGGATGCGGTCTGCTACCAGGCGATCCTGGCGCTTGCGGTAATTATCCATGTCGGCCCGCTCGCGCAGATAGCGGTTCCAGTTATCACTGGCCTCCCGGCGCGCCTGTGCAAGCTGTGCCTCCAACTGAGCCACGCGCCCGGCCTCCGCCGCCTGCGCGGCCGCTGACTCAGCGTCCTGCGAGGTGGTCCCCGGCTCCTGAGGTTGTTCTTGTGTTTCTTCCATGGGATTTTCTCCTTTATTATCACCCGTGTAGTGCTCTAGCACACTTCAATTAACATGTGAGCCGCCCACATCCGCGTAGGGATTCGGCTTGCCGCATCCGCGTCAGCCATCCCTTGGGGTGCCTGGGGGCCTCCTCCCAGGTCCAAGGGCCAGCCACATGGATGCGGCAAGCCTGAATCCCTACGCGGATGTGGGGCATCGCCCTGATACTCATGCAATGAAGCTTGATGGAGCACTATGATATTTTGCAAGCGAAAGGTTTTATCGTCCTCCTAGTATAAGATTTGAGCCAGTAGCTGTCAAGTTTGTAGGGACGGCTATGATGCATACACCTCATCCCTGTGTGAGCAGGTGAATATTGCCGATGAGAGAAGCATGTAATCCTGACTATTTTCTATACAGGAGTCTGATCCCTATGAAACATGTTTCCTTTGTGTTCATCGCCATCCTTATTCTGCTTGGGGGCGGCCTGCTGGGATATACTCTGCTGCATGCATCCAGTCCGGTCGCTGCAAGCAGCGGGGGCTGTATCGATATTCCCTCCTCGCCAGATTATCTTGCCAGTGGCAATCCGCTTGATGCGATCACTGCCATCAATAACGCGCGTGCGCTGGAACATGTGCGCCCACTGCGCCTGGATAGCAACTTTCACCGGCGCAACCCGGCGGAGCAGCAGTTTATCCTGTTAAACCTGGAGCGCACCGATCGGGGACTATTACCGCTGCACCTGGATAGAAATCTTTCGTTGGTGGCGACTGCCTATAGCAAGCAGATGCGCAACTTAGGTTTTTTCTCGCACACCAGTCCGATCGCGGGTACATTTCAGGTACGCGTCGACAGCAACCCTGCCGTTGTCAATCATTATGCCCTGGTCGCCGAAAACCTGTCAGGCAATCCGGCGCCGGGTGCCGGGTCGATCTACGAGTATATGTATGACGATGCCAGCGAAGCATGCGGCCACCGTTACAATATCCTGGATCCACAGCTCAGAACAGTGGGTATTGGCTGGGTCACGGGCAGTCAGTATGGCAGCATTTCGGCCCAGGAGTTCCTCACCTCCTCTGTCTGGAGCCCATACGAAGATAGCAATGTGGATCAGAGTCCGCCCAGCATCTCCATTGTAGATGCACGGACCATCGTAGCCAGCAGGCAGAGTGGTCCCTCGCTGACCGATCCGTTCTATGCGCACCTGCGCGCCAGGGCGCAGGTTGAAGATCACGTGGGAGGCATCCATATCACTTGGTTCCTTGATCGTTTTGGCAATCAGCCGCAGACAGGACCGCTTACCGACGTTGACCGCGAGCATCTGGCTCCAGGGGTGCATGTCCTGTATGTCTACGTGGTGAATGGGGTGCAGATTTATAGTATGGCGCGCTATACATTTGTGGTAGGCTGAAGCCCGTGGTGGCCGACGCGGGCGAGGCAAGCCGTCGCCCCTACGGATGTGCATCTTCGGCCCACGCGGGGCCGCGTTCCAGCACGATCGGCGCGAAGAGCGCCTCCTGGATTACCGTGATGCGGGCGTGCTTCCACATATCCAGCACGGCCAGGAACGTGACGATAATCACCAGGCGCGAGCTTTCGTTCGCGAGCAGTTCCTCCAGCCCAACGCGCGGGCGCTCGCTCAGCAGCGCCGCGATCTCGGCAATGCGGTCGCTCACGCGGACGCGGGACAGCGGCAGCAGATCGGCGCCGGTGGCCTCGTCTTTTGCGCGCAGATCGAGGAGGCGCTGAAAGGCCTGAGACAGCATGTGTGCCTCCAGCCCAACGAGCGTAGGCGGCGTCCATGCCAGTTGCGCCTCAATGCCGGCGAGCAGGCCTGAGCGCCCATGAGTCTGTAGTCCGGCCTCCTCGCGCTGGCGCAGGTAGGAGGTAATCTCCCGTGCCAGCTTGTACTCGACCAGGTGACGCTTCAGTTCTTCAGCCATCATGGCCGCCTGCTCAGACTCGCGGGCACTCTCTTCCCGCGGACTCGGCGGCAGCAGGCTCTGGGACTTGATAAAGAGCAGGCGCGCGGCGATGGAGATGAACGCTGCCATGTTCGCCAGGGGCAGCGTATCGCTGTCCTGCCAGCGCCGCAAATAGGCCAGATACTGGTCGGTCACAGCCACCAGCGAGATAGTGGTGATCTCCATCTGCCGCTTCTCAATCAGGTGCAGCAGTAGATCAAGCGGCCCCTCGAAGACCGGCAGGTGTACGACGTATTGCGCCTGCCCAATAAGCGCTTCAGCCGCCTCAACCTCATCCTGGTCGGCCTCTGATCCATCGATATGCTTGAGCATGCTATGAAGCCTCATCTACTACATGTAATTCCGCTGCCGGTCCATGAGGCTCATGGTGCGTGCGAATATACAGGACCGCGCGCTCCGACAGGCCGGCCGCCGCCGCCAGGTCCGCCCCAATCTCCGCGTGCCACCAGGCATTGGCTAGCTCCCGCCGCCACCGCCATAAGATAGTGCCCCTCTCACCCGGCGTTTCATGTACGGGCGCCGCTAGCCTGCGCCCCGTCTGCTCGCCCCCTGTCTCCCCGTGCCCCGCTCCTGGCATACGTCCTGGCGCCAGACGTTTACCGATCACGATCACGGGGCGCGTCCAGAACGGCACGCGTCCCTGCGCTTTACCGACATCGTGCAGCAAGGCCGCCGCCAGCATGTCATGTTCGGCGCAGCCGCGCGCCAGCAGGCCGCGATAGACGCGCAGGCTATGGCGCTGGTCGGCGGCCGACATCGTCTCAAAGAGCGTCATGGCGCTGTCTGGCAGCACGCGCGCGACCTCCTGCCGCTCTGCGGCTGAGAGCGGGGTCACGAAGCCCAGTTGCTGCCACACTTGCCACAGGCGATAGACACTTGTCTGTAACCACGAACTCATAGTGCGTCCCGGATCGATCACAATGTATAGAGACTGAGATAGTCGATAGACCGCGTCAGCAGGCCGATCAGGGCAAGCGCACCGTCCAGAATGAGGCCAGGGATATGGAAGAGGAAAAATCCACCTATCCCTGAGAATTGCGCAATGAAGGGTAGGAGAAAGAAGAGTAGCAGGATAATGATCGGTCCGAAGCGGCCAGATTTGGCGAATTGCAATGCCTGGCGACTGGGCAGCAGCATATACACAATCTGGTAGCCGTCGAGCGGGTAGATGGGCAGCAGGTTAAAGAAAGCCAGGGCGATGTTGACGGTGGCAAACACCAGTACAAACTGGGGAACGCGTTCAACGACAGGGTTTTGTGGAAGGATCTGAAACAGCAAGTTTCCAAGCACGCCCGCCAGCAAGCCAACAATCAGGCTAAAGAGCAGCCCGGCCGCCGCTACCATGATCGGACCGGCATTGCGCCCACCGCGCAGCTTCCAGGGGTCCACCTTGACGGGCTGGCCCCAGCCCAGCCCCACAGGACCGGCCGCTATCGGGAAGAAAGCCAGGATGATGCAGAGCAGCAATCCCAGCGCGTCCAGGTGACTGCTCAGACCCAATCTCTGACGTCCTTCGGCCCTCGGCGTGGGATCGCCGAGCCACGTGGCGACCTGCGCGTGCGCGTATTCGTGCAATGGGAGCGCCAATAAGAATGCGCCGATAATCATCAATGCCAGCAGAACATTTATTGCCATAACTACCCTCAAATGTAAGGGGCGGATCTTAGAGCCGCCTGCCTGACTGACTAGAAGGTCGGATACCCGCGAAGGGAATGCTTGCTTCTATCTACACTGCGAGAAGATCGATCTCCATGCCTTCACACGCCGAGCGTGTGCGAGCGAAGCGTTTGCGCGCCTCTGCCTCAATACCATCGAGTGTGTTATCATCATAGGTTGGTTCATGGTGAAAAAGCACTAATTCGTCGACGCCCGCCGCCAGCGCCACCTCCGTCGCCATCTCAAAGGTGCTGTGTCCAAAGCCGTCTTTGTTGCGTCTATAGTCATCCGGCGTATATTGTGCATCGTGGATCAGCAGGTTCGCGCCCTGGATAAAGCCAATGATGTCCGCGTCGCACCCCCGCGCCCATTCGACATCTGTGGCGAAAACCAGACAGCGCCCGGCATACTCGATGCGATAGATGAACGAGCCGTTTTGCGGGTGGTTGTGCGTAAACTTCGCAGTGATGCGAATCTCGGCCTCCCGCGCCTCCTTATGATCGTTCGCCACCATCTCCGGTCTGCCCGCCCCTCGCTCCCAGATGATCGAGGAGGCATCGTCGGGCAGCGTGTGAAACGCGCGCTGCGACGGCAGTTTACGGATGTCTACTGGAAAATACGGAGGAGACATAGGCGGGGTTACAAGTTGCTCGATATCATAGCCATCAAGGCGGGGACCGAAGAAATCGATACAGGTGTCGGGTTCATACAGCGGGGTAAAAAATGGCAGGCCGTTCAAGTGGTCGCTATGCCCATGAGTGATGAGCAGTGAGATGTTGAGCGGTTTTGTGTGCGGTCGTTGCAGCAGATCTTCACCGAGGCGAATGATGCCGCTACCAGCATCCAGAATGAGGGTATGCGCTCCAGCCTGCACTTCAACGCAGGAGGTATTGCCGCCGTGACGCATCGTATCTGCCCCTGGCATAGGGTAGCTGCCCCGTACCCCCCAGAAACGAACCAGGAAACGCTGCCTATCGATCATGTCTCTCTTGCTCCTATGTGCGCGGTTGCACCTATTATAGCCCGTGGTAGAGACATTGAAAAGGCCCTTGCTTTCTGACAGGGCGCAGGCCAGCGCATGCGTTGATACTAAGTAGGGGAGCGCGCGTTGGAACAGGGCGCAGGCCAGCGGTGCCCCTACACAAAATGGCGTGGCTCGCTCCTACTTACAATTTTGTCGCTGACCTGTTACAATCGCTTTAATAGACAAGATAGTACCATCAGGAGGAATACATGCGTACTTATCCCTGGCTGGTGCGAGCCTCACGTGCTCCGGTGCTCTCCGGCCTCATTGCCCTGGTCTTGCTGCTCGCCGCCTGTGGCGGTGGTGGTAGCAGCAGCAATACGCCTACCGCGCAGCAATTGATAGCCAGCGCCCAGGCCGCCATTCAGAAAGTCACCGCGTACCACTTCAACCTCAAGGTTGATAACCCCGGCACGGGCGCCACACTGGTTATCCAAACTGCGGACGGCGATATCGTTGTGCCTGATAAGCTTCAAGCTAATGCCAGCGCGCTTGTGATTGGTTCGGCCATCCAGGTAAAATTTGTCTCTGTCGACGACAAGGAGTATATCACCGATCCTATTACCGGCAAGTGGCAGCTCACCACGGGTCTGATCGATCCCCGCACCCTTTCGGATTCCAAAACGGGGGTCGCCTCGATCCTGGGCAATATCCAGAAGCCCGGTACACCCAGCGACTCGAACGTCGATGGCACCAGTTGCTGGAGCATCAACGGCAAGCTTGACGCGAAGTACCTGGGCAGTATCATCGGCGATGCCGCGCAGGCCGGCTCTATCGTTGATGTGACAACCTGCATCGGGAAAGCCGATAACCGGCCCTACTTGATTCGGATCACAGGCATCGCGACGCAGGGTGATACCAGCAAGACTGTGCGCACCTTTAAGCTGTCGAAGTTTGGAGAGACTGTGACGATCACGGCCCCCATATAAGGTCGACTGAGAGGGTACACAATGCAGTCCACGCTTCTGCGCTCCAAAGCAGGGTTGCTGGCAATGGTGGTGGCATGCATGGCGGTCTTCCTCACGGCGCTCGATCAGACGGTGGTGGTGACGGCCATCCCGCAGATGATCCAGGACCTACAGATCCAGGCCATTGAATTTGACCGCGCTGCCTGGATCATCAGCGGCTACCTGCTTGGCTACGTGATCGCTATGCCGCTGATGGGGCGCATCTCGGATATGTATGGGCGAAGGCGCGTCTTCATCATCTGCCTGCTCATCTTCGCCTGCGGGTCGCTCTTCTGCGGCCTGGCGCCCTTTTTAGGCGATAATGTTGACCTCAGCTTCCTGCAAAACATCGGTATCAACGTCTCCTCGCCTGGTCTGACCTGGCTGGTGGCGGCGCGCTTTGTGCAGGCCGCTGGCGGAGGCGCGGTTGTGCCCGTGGCGATGGCAGTTGCTAGCGACTTCTATGGCGAGAAGCGACTTGGCGTGGCTCTGGGCCTGGTGGGTATGGTGACCGAGGCAGGCGGTGTGCTTGGTCCGCTGTATGGGTCGCTTATCGTGCAGAGCCTGGGCTGGCGCTACATCTTTTTTCTCAACATCCCCATCATCGCGGTCTTGCTACTACTCACCTGGTTCTTCATTCCCCCCAGCGCGCATCTCAAGGAACGCATCGACCTCCCCGGCGCCCTGCTGCTGGGAGCCTCACTGGTTTGCCTCAGCCTGGGTCTCTCGCAGGAGGCGGCCCAGATCACGCCTGGCGTCAGCGGGCCAGGCACGGCACCGGTTCAGAACAATCCCTGGTTGATTGCGGCCGCGCTGCTGCTGCTGGCCGCGTTTATCTTCCTGGAGATATTCACTGAGCGGCGCAGGCGCTGGCCCGTTATCGAACTCTCGCTGTTCAGGCGCCGGGCCTTCGCCGCGACCGCTTTGGTGAGCCTGCTGGTGGGGGCGGCGCTGATCATCGCGATGGCTGATATACCGATCTTCATCGCCACGGTCCTGGGGCGTCCGGCCATCGATAGCGGCCTGGCTCTGCTGCGGCTAACGGCGATGATCCCTGTGGGCGCGCTGATCGGCGGCTGGCTCTGCTCGCGCATCTCCTGCCGCCTGACCGCCGTGCTGGGCCTGATACCGACCGCCATTGGTTTCTGGTTGATGCATCTCTGGCCGCTGAATGTCGACTGGACGCAGATCACGATCAGCACGCTGATCGGTGGCCTGGGCTTCGGCCTGGTGATCGCGCCCATCGGGACGACCGCCATCCACGCCGCCCGCAACCGCCAGGCAGGGATGGCTTCTTCGGTGGTGACGGTGCTGCGTATGATCGGCATGATCCTGGGCCTGGCCGGGTTGACCTCCTGGGGTCTGGGCCGCTGGCGCGCCCTGGCGGCATCCTTTGTGCCGCCAGCGGGTGTGACGCCCTTCAGCGCGCCTTACAACAAGGTCTACGGAGACTACCTCATCGCCTCTGCCCACGAGGTCTACACGGCGATCTTCCTGGCGGCAGGCGTGTTATGCCTGATAGCGCTTGTGCCCGCGTTCTTTTTACTGGGACGAGAACCTACGCCGTATCTCGAGCGTACTACTGATAGTAGTACACCATCCCTGGACCGGGAGGGATATCAGCCCGAAAGTGAGATAACGAGAAGCAATGAGCAGAGACAGAGATGAATACCCGGAGCGCCGGCGCCGCCCTGCGGAGTCACGCTACGAGGGCGAGCGGCTACGCCCCGAGGCCGCGCCGCGACCACGGCGCCGTGAGGAGGCGGGGTATCAAGGCGCAACCCATGAATATGAGCGAGAACGGGAGCCGTACGAGCACAACCGGCGCCCGCATCGTCCCCGCGGCCGCGCGTGGCCCTGGATGCTCGGCGGCTGTGCGGGTGGTATCTTGCTGGCGGTGCTCGCCGCGGCTGTTGTCGTGTTCATTGCTCTGCGCAGCGCGACGCCAGGCGGCATCAGTATTATCAACCCTACTACCCACACCTACACGCAGCAGAACCCACAGACAGTCTCTCTCAACGGGATTACCCAGCTCCAGGTCAACAATCCCGTAGGTAACATTACCGTGCAGACTGATGCCACCGCCACCAACTCGCAAGCCGTGGTCACCGCCATCAAGATGGTCAAAGCGAGCAGCCAGGATGACGCGAACGCGGAATTCAAGCGCATCACCGTCGCGGCCCCGTCCAGCGGCCCTATCCTGAGCATAACCGCGGCGGTTCCCAGCAATAGCACGCTCAATGTCTCCAACGATTCTGTTGATATCTTGATCGCGCTGCCTACAAGCCTGAATACGGCGAGCGCGCCGTTTATGCTGACGGTCAACGCGTCGGTAGGCAATGTCACGCTCACCGGGGTGAACGCTGTCATGAATGTGAAGAATGATGCCGGCAACATCACGATGAGACAGGGGCAGTTGTTCCCAGGCTCTTCCTTGAAGACCGCGAACGGCAATGTGACCTTCGATGGCACCTTGAACATCCCCAGTAGCGATAGCTGTACAAACCCGAACAGCGCTCCCTGTTTCAGGCTGCATAGCGAGGTGGGCAATCTGGATGTCACCCTGCCGGCCTCAACAGACGTGACCCTTGATGCTTCTGTGAACAGCGGCAAGATTACCAGCGAGTTTGCTATCAATGTCACCACGACCGACAGCTCCGCCAGCTATCATGGGCCGCTGACCCCCAGTTCGACATCGCTGGGGGTGCTGCATCTGGACGTGGGTTCGGGCAATATCACTTTGCACAAGGCATAGGTTTTGAAAAAAAGTCTTGACGAATTTGCGCTACCTGTTGTATACTACTCTTGCCGTAAGGGCAGACATTCCTCGATAGCTCAATGGTGGAGCGACCGGCTGTTAACCGGTAGGTTACAGGTTCGAGTCCTGTTCGAGGAGCTATCGTGAAGGGCCACC
>JBDTHH010000641.1:0-3045 GCA_039937055.1 Ktedonobacteraceae bacterium
AAGATTAGGCTCCGCTCTCTCCCCCGGCTGGTCGCCCTGTTCCAACGACACGCGGCATGCCAGGAGACGATCGCCCTCTGGTTGCCATCTCGCCCTTTTTCCTTCGCCAGGGACGTTCGATCATGATTTTGTATCAACGAATAGCCCTGCCATAGCCTCTACGCGCATTGTCGTCACCAGGCATTTATGCTATGATTAGAGAGAAGCCAGGCCAGGAGAGAAGTGCATTTACTGTATATCACTTTTTGAAAAGAGCCTTTTTATGGAGAGGGCTAGAGCTTCAATAGAGACCTGCGTCATCCGCATATTTGAAATTATAAGTGAGGCCGTAGTATGGGAAAAGCAAGCTTGATATCTGAAATGCAGAAGCTCCGTTTTGGCAGTGAAATCTTCTGCTCCGACGGAGAATATGGTAACCTGGTAGATGTAATCATTGATCCTGCGACACGTTCCATAACCCATATTGGTGTGAGAAGAGGCCGCCTGTTTGGCAGGACCAGTCACCTGCCGTTTGATGCTGTGACGAGCGCGGATAGTAATGCGGTACGACTGCGTGTCACGCTGGCCGATGTTGCCGCCGCTGTGAACGTAGCGGCCGGTGGCGCGCTGCTTGATGCCAGGAGCGTGGTGGAGCTGGGTGGCGCGGCTGCTAGCGGCATGCTCACGCTTGTCGCGGTACATCCTCAGAGCGGAGAACTGGCCTACATCGTGGCTCATCACCTGCGCCCCGGCCAGGATACTATGCTGCGCGAAGAATATGTGACTACCCTGGCGCCTGGCCGGGTCAGCGCGACCATACCGGAAACCGCGCTGGCTACACTTCCCCCCTACCGCTCGGACGGTGAACTCCTGCAAGCGGTGGAGGCCATTCTTTTTGATGTCACTCCCTTGCATGTTGATAGAAAGGGCATGACGCTTCGCGTGCTTGATGGCGTGCTGTATCTTGATGGCAATATTTCTAGCACGCTGCGCGCTGATATGGTGCGCGACCAGGTAATGGGCGTTCCCGGCCTGTTGGAGATCAAAAATAACCTGGTTGGCGATGATCAGTTGGCTTCTGATGTCGCCATGGCCCTGGGGCGTGACCCGCGCACCCGCGATCTCTCCATCGGCGTCTATCCTCGCCTGGGCGTAGTACGCTTAAGTGGCGCCGTCCATACATCCCAACAGAAGGCCGCGGCTGAAGAGATCATCCGTGGCCTCCCCAGCGTGCGTTCGGTAAGCAACGAGCTGACCGTCGATCCCAGATCTGCTATGCTCCATGTCATGTCCTCGACAGGAGTTGAAACTGAAGATCAGATACCCGGCAAATACACCAGGCATACGAAGTGAACAGGGCGCCCCTGGTGAATCTCCTACAATATAATCTGTTGACAAAACGCAAAGCAGCGGTTATTATCGATGGGGCTGCAAGCTGTTAGTGTTTCTTTTAGATATTGCTTTGGGAGCGTCGTAGGTGTCTATGGAGAGAAGAGAGAAATTAACGCCAATCGGACATGAACTGATTCCGCCGCTCACGAATGGGGCGACATCTGTCAATGACGGGATAGTACGCCATCTGCCTGTATCACGTCGCGAGGTAGCAGTGCAGGCGTTAAAGACGCTATGGTACGAATTAGACCTGGGAGACGATGTGCTGATCTTCGCTTCTCCCTCACAGGGGAGGATGCAGAGCGAGCATCACCCGGCGCTGCTTGACCAGCTCCTTATAAATGGGAAGCGACGCAAGAGGTCGCGCCTGGGGCAGCTTGCAAGCTGGAAGGCGTTGCCGGCGCCTGCATCTGCCCACGGCCTGGCCGAGACGGGCGATGTGGATATTCTCCTCAAGCCAGATATGCTGCGGCGGGCCGACGCGGGTGATCGCGGGAGTTTACCGGCGGCTCCGTACAACTGGATGTCCTATACCTTTGAGAGCGGTTGGACGGGGCTATCCGTCTACTTCTATGATACTGACAATAATGACCCGGTAGCTCTGGCGGCGATCCCTAATGGGCGCCAGGACGAGTGGCTCACGTTTCTCAAGCTGCTGGATGACATTCACGACACGATCTCGCGGCGCGAGCGTCGCG
This sequence comes from Ktedonobacteraceae bacterium, assembly GCA_039937055.1. Taxonomy (GTDB): domain Bacteria; phylum Chloroflexota; class Ktedonobacteria; order Ktedonobacterales; family Ktedonobacteraceae; genus JALYTT01. The sequence continues at coordinate 2,070 of JBDTHH010000641.1, forward strand.
GTCGCATCGAGATTATCGGTGGGAACGATGAGCTGGCGGATGTGATTAAAGGTTCGTCGTTTAACGATGTCATCCTGCACCAGGAGACCCTGGCCCTGGTGGCGGCCCAGCGGCGCATCTTCGATGTGGCCATGCTGCACCGCTACGCGGCGTTACGCGTGCCCCGCCTGCGTAAGGTGTTGTTGATTGGCCCGCCTGGTACCGGGAAAACGACGCTGCTCAAAGCGGAGGGCGCTTTTCATGCCAAGCAGGGTGGGCTGGTCTTCTATGTGTGCGCCCCTCCCAGGAACCGGGGACCCAGCTCCTGGCAGCAGCTCTCGCACGCGCTGCATATCGCTGCCGATAGCCGCCTGCCCGCACTCGTGCTGGTTGAGGATTTCGAGATGTTTATCGCGGACCCGCACGAGCTACAGATGGTGCTCAATACGCTGGATGGCGTGGCCACACCGGATAATCCGGCCGGGACGCTCCTGCTGGCAACTAGCAACGATCCAGAGAAGATCGACCCGCGTATCCGTGACCGCCCCGGACGTATCGATGTGCTGATCGAGATCGGGCTGGTGGAAGATGAAGAGCTTGCGAAGCGTTTTCTCAAGCACTTCCTGGGCGCAGCCTATAATGAAGAAGAGCACGCCCCCGTGGCCTTGTTGCTGCTCAAGCAGCCGGGCAGCCATTTCCGCGAGGTGTGTATCGCCGGTGCTATGCGCGCTCTGGAGGAGGAGCACGCCGATGTGCTCGGCGATGATCTGCTCTGGGCGCACGAGATGATCATGAGCGGGCGAGCCGCCGCCGCCCAATCAGAGCGCTTTATGCCGTCCAGCACGCGCAAGCGCGGCGGCTTCTTCGGCAAGCCCGCCAGCAGGTGATCCTGGTCTGTGTCTGGAGCATGGAGGGCAGGATGCAATGAGGATAGGGACATAACAAGAGGTAGGGGCGCCGTTTACAAGCCCGGCAGGCAGCAGATATCGTACCTCGC